>NZ_FRCS01000017.1 GCF_900143005.1 Cryptosporangium aurantiacum | reverse complement strand
ACAACTCCCACCACGCCGACCCGACCGGCGCGCGGCACGGCGTACTGCGCGGACAGCTCGACCCGTCGGCCCGGCTGATCTGGGGCTTCGAGAAAGTCGGCTGGGTGTGGGACGTCCGGTGGCCCGACCCGGCGCGGCTGGCGTCCAAACGCGCCGCTGACCACTGACCGGCGCGGATCAGTCCGACTCGATCGGGGCCTCGCCGAAGACCGAGAAGCTGACGACCCAGTAGGCGACGTACAGCGCCAGCAGCACGAACCCGTGCCTGCGGCGCAGCCGGCCGGTGGAGATGAAGTACGCCGCGAGCGCCGTCATGACGACCAGGACCGGCAGGTGCCAGGACAGCACGTCGTCGTCGACCGCGATGCTGCCGCCGGTGAGCAGGATGAAACCGAGCTTCGCGGTGACGCCGAACACCACGCTGCCGATGACGTTGCCGATCCCGATCTCCGGTGCGCCCCGGCGGTTGGGTTCGACGGTCAGGAAGATGTCCTCCAGCGACAGCACGAGCGTGGCGATCGTCGCGCCGAACAGCGTGCCCTGGATCGCGTAGTCCTCCAGGATGCCCTCGATCCCGGCGCTGGTGATCGCGGCCGCGGCGACGAGGCCGACGAGCGCGAGCACCGCGAGGCCGACGCCTGCCCAGCTCGGGAGCGGCTTGGACTTGCTGAACGGGACGGTCACGGCGAACGGAGGTTCGTCGGCGGCACCGGCGCCTGCGGAGCCGCCGCCGGCCCCGATCCGCTCCAGGATCTCGGCGTTCCGGAAGATCGGCGTGCTGCTGCGCAGCTCGTTGGCCGCGACGTAGGCGATGAACGCGACGAACAGCAACAGCAAGACGACGCCGTCCGCCGCGGTGAGCGGCGCGGCGAGCACGAACGGGACCATCATCAGCGGCGACGCGGCGAAGAGCGCGAGGTAGCTGCGGGGGATGTTCACCCGCGTCGGGCTGATGATCGCGGCGAGCGCGAGCACGATGCCGGTCATCGAGATCGCGGTGCCGAACACGGTGCCCAGCGCGACCCCGCCGAGGTCCTCCATGTTCAGCGCGATCCCGAGCGCGACGTCGTCGAACTCGATCCCGGTGAACAGGATCGCCAGCAGGAACACCGAGATGTGCAGGCCGCCCGCGGTGCCGACGAGGTAGACGATCAGCTTCTCGGCGCAGTAGACCAGCAGGGCGGCGCCGAGGATGAAGATCAGGATCGACGTCATGCCGCTCACCGGTGCGGCCGGGGGACGAGTGACGGCTCGCCTGCCCGGTCGGCCGCCGCCACGACCGACGCCACCAGCGCGTGGTCCGGCGACAGGTGGCAGACCGGGTCGGTGCGCGCGGCGTCGCCGGTGAGCTGGAAGGCCTGGCAGCGGCACCCGCCGAAGTCCAGCTCGCGCCGCTCGCAGCTCCGGCACGGGTCCGGCATCCAGTCCGTCCCGCGGAACGCGGTCATCACCGGGGATTCCGCCCAGATCCACGCCAGCGGGTCGGTGCGCACGCTGGCCCGCGGCAACGGCAGGGACTGGGCGGCCGGACAGGGCAGGACGTCGCCGTTGGGCGTCACGGTCAGCTGCCGGGAGGCCCAGCCGCCCATGCAGGGCTTCGGGTACCGGCTGTAGTAGTCGGGGACCACGTAGAGGACGTTCAGGCGGTCGCCGGCCGCACGCACGGCCTCCTCGGCAGCCTCCAGCTGGGCGCGGCTGGGCAGCAGCGCGTCGCGGTTGCGCCAGGCCCAGCCGTAGTACTGGGTGTTGGCCAGCTCCACCCGGTCGGCGCCCACGGTCTCGGCCAGGTCGAGCACCTCGGCGACCCGGTCGATGTTCCGCCGGTGCAGGACGACGTTCACGGTGAGCGGCCAGCCCAGCTCCTTGACTAGGCGCATCGCGTCGATTTTGCGCTGGAAGGACGGGATGCCGGCGATCGCGTCGGACAGCGCAGGGCCGTCGGCCTGGATGCTGACCTGCACGTGGTCCAGGCCTGCGGCCCGCAGCTGCTCGGCCTTCGGCCTCGTCAGCCCCAGGGCACTGGTGACGAGGTTCGTGTAGAGGCCGACGTCGTGCGCCACGCCCACGATCTCGACGACGTCACGCCGCAGCAGCGGTTCGCCGCCGGACAGGTGGCACTGGAGGACGCCCAGGTCGGCGGCCTCGATCAGCACCCGCCGCCACTCGCCGGTCGTGAGCTCGTCGGCGTAGTCGGCCAGGTTCAGCGGGTTGGAGCAGTACGCGCACGCCAGCGGGCAGCGGTAGGTGAGCTCGGCGAGCAGACCGAACGGTGCGTTGTGTTGCCGGTGGTCAGCCATCGGTGAGCACCACCAGCCGCCGGTCGACGAGTCGCGCCAGGTATCGCTCGACCTCGCCGTCGGGCACGGTCCGGAACCGCGCGGCCAGCGCCGCTTCGATCTGCGGCACCGTGTGCTGCCCGTCGCAGCGTTCGAGGATCGCCGCGCCGGTGTCGTTCAGCACCACCACGGTCTCCGGCAGCAGCAGGATCGGCCGCTGCCGGGTCCGGTCGAACCCCAGTCGGACGTGGCGCGCCAGCTGCGGCCGGCTCATTCCGGGTAGGCCTTCTCGATGGCGTCCATCTGGGCCCAGAGGACGTCGCACTTGAACGCCAGCGCGTCGACGGCGCGCTGCTGAGCGTCCGCCGAAAGGCAGTAGGCCGTCACGACCTCGAGGGCGTGCTCGCAATCGCGCGGTGCCTGCTCGAGCCGGGCGCGGAAGTACGCGAGCCCGGAGGGCTCGATCCACCCGTACCACCGCTCGAACGCGGCCAGCCGCTCCGCCATCAGGTCGGGAGCGAACAGCTCGGTGAGCGACGACGCGACCGCCTCCACCCACGGGCGTGTCCGGGCGAAGTTCACGTAGGCGTCGACCGCGAACCGGACGCCGGGCACCAGGTGACGGTGGTCGAGGATCTCGTCGCGGGTCAACCCGGCGGCCTCACCGAGGCGCAGCCATGCCTCGACGCCGCCCTCACCCGGCACGGTGCCGTCGTGGTCGGTGATGCGGCGGATCCAGCGGCGACGGACCGCGAGGTCGGGACAGTTCGCGAGGATCGCCGCGTCCTTGCGGGGGATGTTCTCCTGGTAGTAGAAGCGGTTGGCGATCCAGCCCCGGAGTTGCCCGCGGCTACACCGGCCCGCGTTCATCCGGACGTGGAACGGATGCTGGTCGTGGTAGCGCCGCGAGTGGGCCCGTAACGTCGCGACAAAGTCTCTCTCCAGCGTCGCGGTCATAGCTCGACCTCCAGACCGTCCATGGCCACCTCCCGGCCGCTCGCCTCGACCGCGCGCCGCTCGGGGGTGTCGTCCAGCAGGATCGGGTTCGTGTTGTTCACGTGGACGAAGATCGTCCGTCGTACGTCCAGCGCCGGGAGTTGGGCGAGGCTGTCGGTGACCGGCAGGTGCCCCATCTGACGGGACGTCGTGCCTGCCACCTCGTCGTCGCTCCAGCACGTCCCGTCGAGCAGCAGGCAGTCGCAGTCGTCGATCTCCGCACGCGGCAGCGTCTGCGCGCCCGGCAGGTACACGAGCGTTCCGCCGGTGCGCTCGTCGGTCAGCCGGTAACCGACGACGCGGCCGAACCCCGCGCCCGCCCCGAACCGATCGCGCTTCGTGGTGGGCACGTCGAACGCCCGGCAGGACAAGCCGTCCGTCAACGTCACATCGGCGCCGGGGACCACCGCCCGCCACTCGACCGCGCAGTAACGCTCCAGCAGACGCAGCAGCCCGGAGCCGTCGCACAGCGTCTCGTGCACGGCCGGGGTGGCGTACAGCCGCAGCGCACGGGCCTCGCGCACCAGCAGCAGTCCGAGCGTGTGGTCCAGCTCGGCGTCGGTGAGCAGCACCGCCTCCAGCGGCGTCACCCGGTCCCCGGACGGGTGCAGACCGGGGAACGCCTCGACCTGCGCCCGGACGTCCGGCGAGGCGTTGAACAGGTACCACCGTCGGCGGTCGACGCTCACCGCGATCGACGACTGGGTACGCGACGGTGCGGATCCGGAGCGGACGGCGGTACAGACCGGGCAGCCACAATTCCACTGTGGCGACCCGCCTCCCGCCGCCGACCCCAGGATCCGCACCCACACGTCAGGGCTCCAGCGTTCCCATGTACATCGTCACCTCGGGTGCGACGGAGACCTCCTCGAACTCGGGCGTCTCCCACTCGATGAGCTGGGCTTCCATGGATCCACCTCCTCTACGACTCGGGCAGGGCGAAGACGATCAACGCGCTTCCGTGGCCCGCGCCGAGCATGCCGGGGAGGAACCCCTCGGCCCACCCGCCCCAGCCGACCGGTACGGCGATGTACTGGCGGCCGTCGACCACGTACGTCGTCGGGCTGCTGTGGTGACCGCTCCCGCACTGGAACTGCCACAGCAGCTCACCGGTCCGGGCGTCGAACGCGTTGAACTCACCCGACGGTTCGCCGGCGAAGACCAGGTCACCGCCGGTGGCCAGCACCGACGCGCACATCGGGAGCTCGTTGCGCCAGCGCCACTTCTCCTCGCCGTTGGCGTCGAACGCGCTGACGTAACCCAGGGCCTCGTCGATGTCGACCTGAACGCCCGCGCCCCAGTACGGGATGCTCTCCTTGAACTCCCGGCGGCGGCGGGTGGCGGTGGCCCCGACGTCCTGGACCGGGACGTAGAAGAGCTCGGTCTTCGGGCTGTAGGCCGCGTGGGTCCACTCCTTGGCGCCGGCCGGCCCCGGGTAGAAGTGCACCGGGACGCCTTCCTCGTCGGGGTAGACCTTCGGCGTGACCTGGCCGTCGCGGGTGATCGCGCCCCAGGTGATCCGGTCGACGAACGGCGTGATCGAGACCCGCTCCCCGCTCGTGCGGTCGAGGACGAAGAAGTACCCGTTCTTGTCGAAGTGCCCGAGCAGCTTGCGCCCGTCCTTCTCGAACAGGATGCACTCGCCGATGCTGTCGTAGTCCCACACGTCGTGCGGGGTGCACTGGTAGTGCCAGCGGATCCGGCCCTCGTCGACGTCGACCGCGATGATGCAGTCGGTGAACAGGTTGTCGCCCTCGCGGACGCCGCCGTCGAAGTCGGGCGCGGGGTTGCCGGTGCCGACGTACAGCAGGTTCGTCTCCGGGTCGAACGTGCCGGTGACCCAGCAGTTCGCGCCGCCGCGCGCCCAGGCCTCCCCGTCCGACGGCCAGGTCTCCGAGCCCGGTTCGCCCGGCTTCGGGACCGTGTAGCAGCGCCACTGGTGCTCGCCGCTGTCGAGGTCGAACGCGTCCAGGTGGCCGCGCACCCCGAACTCCCCGCCGGAGCTGCCGACGATCACCATGTTCTTGATGACGATCGGGGCGACCGTGGCGCTCTCGCCGGCCCGCACGTCACCGTAGGTCCGGTCCCAGACGCGCTTGCCGGTCGTGGCGTCGAGCGCGAGCACGTGGGCGTTCGCGGTGACGAAGAAGACCTTGTTCTTGGCCACGGCGACGCCGCGGTTCACGTTGCCGCAGCACAGCGACACGTCGAACGGGATCGCGTGCTTGTAACGCCAGATCTCGGTGCCGGTCTTCGCGTCCAGGGCCCAGACCCACCCGTCCCAGCCGGAGAGGAACATGATCCCGTCGACGACGATCGGGGCGGCCTCGAACGAGTACGTCGACGCGCCCGCGATGATGCCGCTCGCCCCGGCCTGGAAGACCCACGCGGGGCCGATGCGCCGGACGTTCTCGGTGTTGATCTGGTCCAGCGGGCTGTACCGCTGCCCGTTGTACGCCCCGTAATAGGTGAGCCAGTTCTCCGGCTCCGAACGCGCGTCGAGAATGCGTTCGTAATTGACGTCCCGCACCACCGGCGGCGCAATTTCTCCACCCGCGACCTTGCCACTCAGCCGCGCCTGATCGACGGCCTCGCCCGCATCTACATATTCGACGCTGGTCATGACTCGATCCTTTCGCTAGGGGCGAGGTTGGTCGGGACGGTCGAGACGGGCTTCCGGTGGGACGTCGCCCAGTACGACGATCGCCCCGGTCAGCCCGCGGCCCTCGTCGTTGCCGGTGGGCGAGCTGAACCAGTAGTAGCCGGGCCCGTCGAGGTTGAGGGTCGCCCGGCCGCGCGAGTGGTTGACCAGCCAGATGAACTTCCGGTCGCCGTTGCTCGGCAGCAGCGCACAGTGCGTGTTCAGGTCGTCGTTGATCAGCTCGAGTTCGAGGTCACCCCCGTGGGGCAGCACCAGGATCGACGGATCCCAGCAGATCTCGTCCGGCCGGATCCGGATCGTCGCCTGCATGCGGCCGTCGCCCCGGTCGGTGGCCTCCCCGATGTTGCCGGTGTTGAGCACCCGGCCGAGTGCCGCGCTGTTCTGCGCGCCCAGCCCGAGCTTGTCCAGTAGGAGCTCTCGCTCATGCGCGGTCGTCATCGACCTCATCTCCTCGGTCCGATTCTCCCCACACTGATTCCGTTCAGTGGCACACGAAATATTTCGGAGCTTTGACAAAGCGCCGATTCGTCTACAGTGGCGGTTTTTCGGGAGCGATCGCCTATTGCGCCGGACTTTACGCCGGGGGAATAACGGCGACAAGGACGATCGCGAATTCCGGCCGCCCTCGCCGTTCGTCCGCGATCGGCCTCCGTTCAGACCCGATGTGCAACCGCTACGCGGTCGAGGTTCATGACCTTGTCCCACGCGGCAACGAAGTCGCGGACGAACTTCTCGCCGGCGTCGTCGGCCGCGTAGACCTCGGCGATCGCGCGCAGCTCCGCGTCCGCGCCGAAGACCAGATCGACGCGGCCCGCCGTCCACCGCAGCTCACCGGTGGCGCGGTCGCGGCCCTCGAACGTCTCCAGGGTGACCTCGGTCCACTCCGTACCGGGGTCGAGCAGGTTGACGAAGAAGTCGTTGGTCAGCACGCCGGGCGTCGAGGTGAGGACGCCCAGCGGGGACCCGCCGGTGTTCGCGCCCAGCACACGCAGACCGCCGATGAGGACGGTCATCTCGGGTGCGCTGAGCGTCAGCAGGTTCGCCCGGTCGACGAGCAGGTGCTCGGACGACCGCTGAGCGCGCGGGCCGCGGTAGTTGCGGAAGCCGTCCGCCACCGGTTCGAGCGCGGCGAAGGACACCGGGTCGGTCCACTCCTGCGTCGTGTCCGTCCGGCCGGGGGTGAACGGGACCGGAACGTCGTGGCCGGCGTCGCGGGCCGCCCGTTCCACCGCGGCGCAGCCGCCGAGCACGATGAGGTCGGCCAGCGAGACGTCCTCCCGTAACCCCTCGAGGGTCGCCAGCACCCGCGCGAGCGTGCCGGGGTCGTTGACCGCCCAGGTCCGCTGCGGGTCGAGGCTCAGACGCGCCCCGTTCGCCCCGCCGCGCCGGTCGGTGCGGCGGTACGTCGACGCCGATGCCCACGCGGTGGTGACCAACTCGGCGACCGACAGCCCGGACGTGAGGATCCGCGCCGTGAGCGCGGCGACGTCCGGCCGGTGATCGTCCGCATCCGGGACCGGGTCCTGCCAGAGCAGCGGTTCGCGGGGCACGAGCGGGCCCAGGTAACGCTGCCGCGGGCCCAGATCGAGGTGCGTGAGCTTGAACCAGGCGCGGGCGAACGCGTCCGCCAACTCGTCCGGGTGCGCCAGGAAGTGCCGGGCGATCGGCTCGTAGGCCGCGTCGAAGCGGAGCGCGAGGTCCGTGGTCAGGAACGTCGGGGCGTGGGTCTTGGACGGGTCGTGGGCGTCCGGCACGGTACCGGCCCCGGCGCCGCCCCGGGGGACCCACTGCCACAGGCCCGCGGGGCTCAGCGCTACGTCCCACTCGTAGCGGAACAGCGTCTCGAGGTAGCTGTTGTCCCACGTGGTCGGCGTCGGGGTCCAGGTGCCGTCCAGCCCGCTGGTGATCGTGTCCGGGCCCTTGCCGGTGCCGTGGCTGTTCCGCCACCCCAGCCCTTGGTCCTTGAGGCGAGCGCCCGCGGGCTCGCGGCCGAGGTGACGCTCCGGGTCGGCGACGCCGTGGGTCTTGCCGAACGTGTGGCCGCCGGTGATCAGCGCGACGGTCTCCGCGTCGTCGAACCCCATGCGCCGGAACGTCGTCCGGATGTCCCGCGCCGACGTGACCGGATCCGGGACCGTGTTCGGGCCCTCCGGGTTGACGTAGATGAGTCCCATCTGGTCGGCGGCCAGCGGACTCTCCAGCTCCCGCACGCCGGTGTGGCGGGTGTCGGCGAGCCAGGTCCGCTCCGGTCCCCAGTAGACGTCGTCGGGTTCGAAGACCTCCACCCGGCCGCCGCCGTACCCGAACGTCGCGAACCCCATCGTCTCCAGGGCGCGGTTACCGGCGAACACCATCAGGTCGGCCCACGAGATCCGCGAGCCGTACTTCTTCTTCACCGGCCACAGCAGGCGGCGCGCCTTGTCGAGGTTGCGGTTGTCCGGCCAGCTGTCCACCGGCGCGAACCGCTGCAGGGCCGCGCTCGCACCGCCCCGGCCGTCGGCGACGCGGTAGGTCCCGGCGCAGTGCCACACCATCCGGACGACGAGCGGGCCGTAGTGGCCGAAGTCGGCGGGCCACCAGTCCTGCGACGTCGTGAGCACCGCGTCGACGTCGCGCGCCAGCGCGTCCAGGTCGATCGTCCGGAACGCCGCGGCGTAGTCGAAGTCCGCGCCCAGCGGGTCGGCCTTCGGCAGGACGCGCAGGTCGAGCCGGTCGGGCCACCAATGGTCGGTGGTGGGGTGTCCCCGCACGCCCGGAGCCGGGAGGCCGAGACCACCGCCTGCGTTCTCGCGGTTATCGGGCACGGCTCCCTCCGGCGCTCAGATGTCCAGCGCGCGACGCACGGCCGGCGCGTTCCGGCGGGAGACCGGGACCATGCTGTCCGTGCCGCCGGTGGTACCAGCCATGACCAGGAGGAGCTCGCCGCCCCGCTTGCGCTCGACCTCCCGGATGCGGCTCAGGTTGACCACGTACCGGCGATGCACGCGGAGGAATCCGACGTCGGCCAGCTCGTCGCCGAGGCTGTCGAGGCTCGCCGACGCGGCGCGGACCCGTCCCTGGTCCGTGGACAGCCATACGTCGTTCCCGTCCGACTCGGCGAACGAGACCTCCGGCGGCCGCAGCAGCATCGTCCGGTTCTCGCGCGTGGCGACCACCCGCCGCAGCGGCGATTTCGGGCGGGCCGGCCCGTCGGTGTGCGGGGGCAGCGGTGGCCCGTCGGAGGCGTCGAACGAGACCAGCGTCCCGATCAGATGACCGGACAGGAACACCGGACGGATGACGATCGGGGTCGGCTCGTCGGCGAGGTACGTGAAGATCTGCGTCGACCCGACCCAGTCGGGATTGCGGGACGCCTGCTTGCAGGCGTACTGCGCGGCGCCGATCAGTTCCGGCAGCCCGGGGTTCCAGCGCACGGTGGGGTCCAGCGCCGGGGTGGCGGCCGGGACGCCCATCAGCACGCTCGCGGTCTCGTCCGCGATCACCACCTTGCCCGCGGTGTCCATCGCGGCGAGCGCGGCGGACGAGCCGGCCCTGGCCTGCGTGTACGCCGCGACCAGCTCGGCGCCGCTGTTCCGCGCGCGCCGCCGCAGCAGGCACTGGGTCTTGGCGGCCGCGTTGGCGAGCCAGCTTCCGGCCAGCGGCGGGAGCTGACTGCGCCAGCAGGAGATGTTCAGGACCGCGATCGGCTCTCGGGTGACGACGTCGCGCACCGCGATGCCCGCACAGGCCCAGTCGTGGAAGGCCTGGCACCAGTGCTCCGCGCCGCGGACCAGCGCCGGGCCGTGCGCCTCCAGCGCCGAGCCCATGCCGTTGGTGCCCGCCGCGGATTCCGACCAGCAGAACCAGGGGGCGAGGTTGGCTTCCGCGGCGCGGGCGAGCGTGGCCGGGTCACCCCACTCCGCCAGGATCCGGCCGGTGGCGTCGGTGATCGTGACGACGCCCCCGACGACGCTGACGTCATGGGCGAGCGACGCGGCGCGGAACCCTAACTCGGCGAACACACCGTCGTACTCGGGCGTGTGATCGATCTCCGCGACCGCGATCGGAGCCTCGGTGAGGTGCGGGTCGACGCGGTACTGTTCGCGGCAGCGGTGCCAGGAGATCGCCACCTCGGGGCGGACACCCAGGACCTGGTCGTCGCCCTGCACGAAACGTTCCCAGGCCGCGTACACGGAGCCCGGTACCGCGGTTGTCACCAGAGGTTCGCGCCGATGTCCGTCCTTCATGGTGGAGAACCGCCTTTGGTCCATCCCCAACGCCCGACCGCTGAACTCACTGTAGGTACCCCGGTCGGCCTCCGCTACCGTGCGCGGGCTACGAGGCGGCGAGGAGGCTCTCCGCGCGGGCGAGCAGATCGCGGTTGTTGAACGGTTTTCCGAGGTAGTCGTTGGCGCCTGCGGCACGGGCGGCGGCGACCTCGGCCGGTTTGTAGCGAGCGGAGAGCAGCAGGATCGGCAGGTGGGCGAGCGCCGGGTCGTCCCGGACCCGCTGGCAGATCTCCAGGCCGTCGAGGTGGGGGAGCGACGGGTTCATGACGATCAGGTCCGGAGGCTGGGCCTGGATGCTGGCCAGCGTGTCCGGACCGGTGGTGGTGAGCCGGATCCGATGCCCGGCGCGCGCGAACAGCAATTCGACGCCGAACGCGATGTCGGGCTCGTTCTCACCGAGGACGATCGTGGCCACGCATGTCTCCGTCGGGTTCGCTGGTGGTCGCCGCAGTCTCCGGTTGCCGGAGCCGGACGGTGAGACTGGTCGTTTCCTGGTCGTGGGCGACGGTGAGGGTGCCGCCGTGGCGTTCGGCGATGACCCGGGACAGGAGGAGGCCCATCCCGGTCGCCGCGTCGGCGTTGCCGACACCGGTGGCGTTGGCCTGGGAGAACCGGTCGAACGCCTCGCCGTCGAGGCAGCCGGGATGGGTGATGCGCAGCTGCGCGGCGCCGTCGACGCGGTCGACGGCCACCTCGATCGTGCCGCCGGGCGGGGTGGCGGCGACCGCGGTGCTGAGCAGCTTCTCGGAGAGCTGGCGGAGCCGGTCCGGGTCGCCGGTGACGTGTACTCCGGGGCATAGCTGCCGGTCGAGCGTGACCGCGGTGCACGACGGTTCCGCCGCCTCGCACGCGCGGCCGATCATCGCGCTCAGGTCCACCGACCGGGTGTCGAGCGTGTGGTGCCCGGCCTCCAGCGCGGCGAGGTCGAGCAGGCCGTCGACGAGTTCGCGCAGCGTCCTGGCGTTGCGATCGATGCCGTCGAGGAGCCGCAGGTCGGTGTCCGGACGCGCGACCGGGTCCTCGAGCAGCAGCTGGGCGTAGGTCGCGATCGTGGTCAGCGGGGTGCGCATGTCGTGGCCGATCAGCGCGGTGAAATCCGCCCGGGCGCGGGCCAGCTCGGCGGTGAGTTCCTCGGCGCGGCGCCGGGCCAGGAACTGGCCGATCTGGGTGGCGACGTCGGTAAGCAGGCCGGTGACCAGGAACTCGTCGTCGTCGGTGGCGGTACCGGCGAAGCAGGTCAGGACGCCGAGAACCGTCTCGCCGTCGCGAACGGGCACCGACAGCGCGGCGTGCAGCCCGCGCTGGGCGTAGACGCGGGCGCGGGCACGCGCGTCGGGCTCGGTCAGCCACGCCGAGTGGGCCAGGTCCGGTTCCCACACCGCCTGCCCGGTGGCCCACACGTGGGCCGGGATGAGGTGCGCGGTGCGCGGAATGCGGTCGGGGAGCATGCCCTCCAGGTCGTAACCCGGCGCGCTCCAGTGGGCGAGGCGGACGAGCGTGTCGGTGGCCTGATCCACCAGGCGGAGGCTGATGTAGGGCCAGCCCAGCGCCTTCCCGATCGTCTGCGCGATCGAGGGCGCGAGCTCGGTCAGCGCGTCCGGCCGGAGAAGGACCGAGGCGACGGTCAGCTGACAGTCGCGGAACCGCTCGGCGCGGAGGCGCTGGGTGATGTCCTGGACCGTGATCACCGCGCCCATCAGCCGGTCGTCGCGGCCGCGCACCGGCTGTGCGCTGGCCCGCATGTATCGGTCGGGCCGGTCGGGCTGTCGTACCAGTATCACCGTGTCCCGGACGGTGTGGCCGTTCAGCGCGCGCGCCGCGGCGAGCTCGCCCGGGCTCAACGGTGAGCCGTCCGGGGAGTGCAGCCGCGGCAGCGTCGCGGCCTGCGCTTCGTCCGGCGAAACGTCGTCGGGAAGGCCGTGCAGCTCACGCAGTGCGCGGTTGAAGACCACCGCCCGGCCCTCCGCGTCGACCGCCACCACACCCTCACCGAGGCTGTCGAGCAACGCCTCGGCGAAGCTGCGCTGGCTGTCGGCTTCGGCGTCGGCCTCCGCCGCGGCGGCTCTGGCGGCTTCCGCCTCGTCGGAGGCGGCCCGGACCGCCTCGGCCGCGTCGGCGGCGGCTCGGGCGGCGAGAACCTGCGCGGTGAGGTCGGTGAGGAAGACGCAGACGACCGCGCCGCCGGTCCCGTGCAGCATCGTGATCCTGGCCCTGGCGTGCACCTGGCGGTGGTTCCGGGTGCGGAACGTCAGCGGGCCCGTGAGCGGCCCCCCGATCTGGCCGGTCAGCAGCCCGGCCACCAGCTCGCGGAGCGGCCGCCCTTCGTACTCGGCGGCCAGCAGGGAGTCGACCGGCCGGCCGCAGGCCTCCGCGGCGGTGAACCCGAACAGTTCGGTCGCGGCGGTGTTCCAGCCGGTCACGGTCGCGTCCACGTCCAGGGTCAGGAACGCTTCGGTGATCGCGTCGAGTACCTCGACCGTGTCCAGGTCGGTCAGGACGACGGTGCCGGGCCCCGGTGGCCTCCCCGGTACGCCGCCGACCAGCATCGCGATCTCCACCAGCGTCGACAGCTCGGCGTCGCACCAGTCCCGCGGCCGGGTATCCATCACCGAGACCGACCCGACCGGCCGGTCCTGGGCGTCGCGAAGCGGAACCCCGAGAAAGGCCCGGACGCCGTACTCACTGGTCAGCGGATGATTCCGGATGCGCGGGTCGTCGTCGGCGGCCATGTCCCGGCCGCGCACCGGCGCGTCGGCGCAGACGATGTACTTGCACACCGAGTACGCGAGCGAGGCCTGCCCTCCGGCGATCAGCGCCGCCGGTGCACCGAAGGCTCCGGCGAAGTGCTCGGTCTCGTCGCCGACCAGCGTGATCAACCCGATCGGCGCGTCCAGTAGCCGTGCCGCCAGCCGCGCGATGCCCTCCAGGGGCATCGGCAGCGCCGGGAGCACCCGCCGGGCCTGGTCCACCGCCGCCAGCCGCACCGGATCGGCCAGCACCCCCGCGTCTTCCACGATCATGGCCGCATCCATCCTCACGGCGATCCTTCTGGACCGCCTAGATGGTTATAGACCATTTAAGTGCTGATTAGTCGTTTAATGCTGGTCAGGTGATTCGGGTCGCGGAGTCCGTATTTCAGTGGAGCAGGCCCGCGATCAGATTGACCGAGCCGCCGATGATGACGACCCCGAACAGGTACGACAGCAGGGCGTGGGTGAGCGCGGTCCGGCGGATCCGGGGATCACGCAGGGTGGTGTCGGAGACCTGGTAACACATGCCGATCGTGAACGCCACGTACGCGAAGTCCCGGAAGTCCGGTCCGGTCGTGCTGTCGGAGTCGCCGAACGTGACGCCGCCGCTGTCGCCGTTGTCGGCGAAGTTCAGATCCGCGTAGCGGAGCGTGTAGACGGTGTTGACGACCAGCCAGGAGAACGCGACCGTCACCACCGCCGCGACGATGAGCAGCGTCCGGGTGGTGCCCCGCTGGTCTCCGGCGGCGCCGAGCGCGAACCCGACGCCCAGCAGGCTCGCGATGCTGGCCGCGACCAGCAGGACCGCGGCCGCGCCGCGCCCCTCGTCCTCCCGCCGGGCCAGCACCGCGGCGCGCGCGTTGTCGGCGCGGGCGATGATCGGCCAGATCGTCGCGAGGTAGGCCAGCGCGGCGGCGTCCCAGCCGGCGATCACGGCCAGCTCCCAGCGGATCGGGCGCGCCAGAGCCACCGCGACGACGGCACCCAGGGCAGCGACGAGTGCGGTCCGCCGCATCGCCGGGGCGTGCCAGCCCAGCAAGCGGTGGTAGAGCGTCTCCGGCGGCATCGTTGTCATCGCGGTGAACCTAGGCCACGTCGTCGGGTCGATCGACGAGTGCCGTCGTGGTGCCCGCCGGGTGGACGCCGGGCGTAGGCAACCGACCCGCTACCCGGCGGCTCACCACCGCGCACCCGGCGGTGCCGATCAACTCCCCGTCACCAACCATCGAGTCCTGGGAGTCCACGGGTGGATCGCCGTGCCTTACTGAAGTCCGCAGCGCTCGCCGTACCGGTCGTCGCCGGTGGCGTGCTGCTGAGCGATACCGCCGCCGTCGCGGCTGTCCGCCAGAACCCGGCCCCGCCGGTCGTCGGCGCGCAGTTCCACGGCACGTGGGAGATGTACTGGAACAGCCTCACGCCGAACTCGATGTTCCACAAGCACCTGGACACGCTCGCCGCGCAGGGCGTCCAGATGATCCGCACCGACGTGGGCTGGTCCTCCGGTCAGCCGACGAACGTCGCCCCGACCGCGAGCCAGTGGTACCACCAGCGCCTGTCGATGGTGATCGACGCCGTCCGGGCGCGCGGCATGCAGATCTTCCTCACCGTGCACCAGTCACCCGCGTGGTCGCGGCCGAACACCGGCAGCGACGTCAAGCAGTACCCGACCGATCCGAACGCGATCAAGCCGTGGCTGACGTTCCTGGCCCGGACGTACGGCGCGAAGATCGCCGCGATCGAGGTCTGGAACGAGCCGAACCTGGCCGAGTTCTGCGGCATCGGGGACGCCTACCAGCGTGCGGTGAAGTACGTGCCGATCCTGAAGGCGGCGTACTCGGCGATCAAGGCCGGGCGCCCGACGCTGCCGGTGATCTTCGCCGGACCGAGCCAGACCGATGACGGTTTCATCCGGGATTGCTACGCCAACGGTGCCAAGGGTTACTTCGACATCATGGGCGTCCACCCGTACCAGGGGAACCAGACCAAGGCGCCGGAGTCCACGGACATCACCGGCAAGGCGCGGATGACGAACATGCCCGCGATCATCAACCTGATGGCGTCCAAGGGCGACAGCGCCAAGCCGATCTGGTGGACCGAGTTCGGATTCAGCGTCCACTCCAATACCGGCATCCCGTCCAACCAGGTGTGGCTGTTCGGCGTCCCCGACGACGCGACCGCCGCGTCGTACCTGTCCCGGTCGTTCTACCTGGCGTGGAACCAGTGGCCACAGGTCAAGCTCGCGGTGGCCTACTGCGGGTACAAGACGCCGTCGGACAGCTACGGGCACCAGTACGGCTACCGAATGATGGAGGCCGACGGCACCGCGAAGCCGCAGCTCCGAGCCCTGGGTGACCTCCGGAGGAAGTTCGGGGCGCTGCAGAAACTCTGAAGTCCCTCACATCCGCTTCGCGCCGTCGCGGACCGCCTGCCGGATGCGGACGTACGTGCCGCACCGGCAGATGTTCCGGATCCCGTCGAGGTCGGCGTCGGTGATCTCCCGGCCTTCGGCCTTCACGCGGCGGACGAGCGCGACCGCGGCCATGATCTGACCCGGCTGGCAGTACCCGCACTGGGCGACGTCGTGGTCGAGCCACGCCTGCTGCATCGGGTGCAACTCCGCGCCGGACGCGAGGCCCTCGATCGTCGTCACCTCGTCGGCCGGTTCGATGTCACCGACCGGGATCGCACACGGGTTGACGGCTTTGCCGTTCAGGTGGCTGGTGCAGGCCTTGCAGACGTTGATCCCGCACCCGTACTTGGCGCCGGTGAGGCCCAGGACGTCACGGAGCACCCAGAGGAGGCGGACGTCGTCGGGAACGTCGACGCTGACCTGCTTCCCGTTGACGCGGAACGTTCGCACTCGAATCTCCCTACTCGGCCAGGTCCCGGCCATCGGTCGGGGATGGGGGGATCGGCGGCACCGTCGGCTTGACCGGGAACGACAGCGTGCCGTGGTTGATCGGGAAGCTCGTCGGCATCGTCCCGGTCGCGCGACCGTACGCGCACGCGACCGCCGCGAACGCGGTCGCGACCCCGAGTTCACCGGCGCCGCCGGGCTGGTCGGAGGTCGGCGGCAGCACGATGATCCGGAGGTCCGTGGGGGTGTTCCACTGCCGGGTGTAGAAGTAGTTGTCCCAGCTCGCCTCCAGGAAGTACCCGTCGCGCAGGTGCAGGCTGGAAGTCAGGGCCAGCGCGATCCCGTCGGAGACGCAGCCCATCATCTGCGCTTCCAGGCCGCGCGGGTTGACCGCCAGCCCGACGTCCACCGCGAACACGACCTTGGTGACGCGAGGGCCGGTCACGCCCTCGCGGACCGGGCGGTTGACGGTCGCCGGCCGGTTGTCGATCTCCACCAGCGCGGCGCTGACCGACTTGTACTCGGTGTGCAGCGCGATGCCCTGCGCCATGCCGGCCGGCATCGACTTGCCCCAGTCGCCGACCTCGGCGACCTTCTCCAACGCGGCCCGCGCCCGGTCGTCCTGCAGGAAGTCCCGGCGGAACTGGTAGGGATCCTTGCCCATCTTCGCGGCCAGCGCGTCGACGATCAGCTCGCGCGCGCAGGTGACGTCCGGCGAGTAGACGTTGCGCATGCTGCCGGTGTTGAAGCCCTTGTCGGTCTCGGCCAGCAGCCGGCTGGTGGAGCCGAACCAGTACGGCGAGGATTGGCTGAGCTGGAAGAACGTCTGGGCGAACGCGCCGTCGCCGACCGGGATCCGCGCGGCGAACGCGGTGATGATCTCGCCGAGCCCGTGCCCGAGGTCGGTGGAGACGCTCGTGTGACGCTGGGTGTAGCTCAGCACCGTGTTCCCGGCGTAGGACGCCCGGACCCGGGACCGGGCCATCGGGTGAGCGCGACCCTGGCGGGCGTCGTCGGCGCGGTGCCACATCAGCCGGACCGGCTTGCCGAGCGCCTTGGACACCTCGGCGGCTTCCAGCGCCGCGTCGAAGAACAGCTTGCGGCCGAACGAGCCCCCGCCCTCCACGACGTGCACGGAGACCTTGCCGACCGGCAGGCCGAGCTTGGCCGCGATCGTCTGCTGGGCGACGATCGGTGACTTCAGCGCGGCCCAGATCTCGGCGCGGTCCCCCCGGACGTCGGCGACCGCGCAGTTGGGCTCCAGCGCGCTGTTGCCCCGGAAGTAGAACGTGAACGTCGCTTCCACGGTGGGCGTCAGCGGCTTCGGACCCATCGGTAGTTCGGCGCGCTCCAGCTCGCGCAGGACGTCGTCATCGGATTTGCCTTCGGCCGTGCCGGGCCGCCACGAGACGCGCAGCGCGCGGACGCCGTCGATGCACTGGCCGAACGTCTCCGCGCGGACCGCGACCCCGGTGGAGATCGCGACGACGTCCGTGACGCCGGGCATCCGGCGGACCTCGTCGAGGTTGGCGACCGAGCCGACCTTGCCGTTGATCGTCGGCGGGCGGCAGACCATCGTCGGTTTGGCATCCGGCTTGTCGAGGTCCATCGCGAAGACCTTGCGACCGGTCACCGCGGCCAGCGCGTCGACGCGGTTGCGGGGCGTGCCGATCACCGTGAACTGCGCACGCGGCGCGAGCTCCACGTCGACCGGGGTCGTGCGGGCGCTCGCCGCCGCCGTGGCCAGCGTGCCGATCGGGACGCTCCGGCCGGAGCGATCGGTGATCACTCCGGCCTTCAGCGTGAGGTCGGCGGCGGCCGTGCCGAGCCGCGCCGCCGCGGCGTCGAGGAGACGCGCCCTGGCCACGGCCGCCGCCACCCGGATCGGGGTGTAGGTCGAGAACGTCGTGTTCGAGGCGCCGGTGAGCTGGTTGAACACCAGCTCCGGCCGGGCGTCGGCCAGCGTCACCCGCACCCGGTCCAGCGGCACGGACAGTTCCTCGGCGATCAGCATCGCGGTCGAGGTCGTGATGCCCTGCCCCACCTCGGCGCGGGGTAGGGCGAACGACACGGTTCCGTCGGCGTTGACGACGACCGTGATCAGGTTCGACGTCGGCGTCGCGGCCAGCGTCATCAGGTCGTTGAGGTCGACGATCTCGGTGATGTCGAGCGACGGCAGCTCGGCTGCCGTCGCCACCCGGAGATCGGCGGCCGTCACCAGCACCGGAGCCGCCAGCACGTAACCGAGGAAGCGTCGCCGCCCGATCTCCATGCGGGAACCCTGCCTCAGCTGGGACGGTTGATGGTGGGAATGTCGATTTTGGTCTCTCTGCCTTTCGTGAGATAGAAGAGGATGTATTGGCGTGCCGCCTCGTCGAGGGCCCAGGCGACCTCCGGGACCAGCGGCTTGGAGACGAGGCCCTCGCGGAACTTCACCAGCGTGGGCCAGGCGGCCGTGATCGCGGGGGTCCAGATCGGATCGCGCGGGATCCGGTCCCAGTCGGCCACCTGGTCGCCGACGAGGTACCGGGCGAGCGCGTTGACCAGCGGCCGGCTGACGCTGCCTGGGCTGGTCTGCTCGGCGAGCTGACCGAGCAGGATGTCGGTGAGCTCGACCCCCTCCCGGGTGGGCCCCATGTTCGGCGGCAGGACCTGGTCGGACTGAGCCTCGGCGGCGGCCCAGTCGGCCGGGATGTACTCGTCCCGGATGCCGAGCAGGTGGGCGGTCACCTGCCACACGTGCAGATACGCCTCGGACTCCGCGGCGGTGAGCGGCACCTTCCACTCGCGGAGCTTGCGCATCGCGTAGGTGGGCAGCGTGTGCCAGGTGACCAGCATGTCGGTCTGGCTGATCGGGACGTCGCCCTTCCAGTGCGGCGACTGCGGCAGCAGGTGCCGGACCGCCGCGTGCACCAGCCGCGTCTTTACCGCGTTGACGATGCAATTGCCGTCCGGCCGGTACGCGTTGAGCGAGCCGACGGCGAAGCCGAGGATGCTGGTCTTGGCGACGCGGTCCTCCATGTCCGCTCCGCCCTTGGAGTAGTAGACCGACAGCGCCTCCTTCGGGATCGCGGTGCTGAGCATGCCGCCGCCGACGCCGTTGAGCAGGTTGAGGTAGAACCCGCGGGCCTTGTTGAACTCGGCCGCGGCCTCGAGCTTGGCGCGGTCGGCCCAGGACGGTAATTTGCGGGCGTTCTCCATGAAGTCGCGCAGGTCCGCCGGGAGCCCGGAAGGGAGCGGCTGGTCGTTCCGGACCCAGTTCCAGAGCAACTTGTTGACGTTGGGCACGTCGCCGCGGTCGAGCAGCGCGGCGGAGATCGGGTCCGCCTCGGCGTCCCAGACCCAGCGCGGGTCGGCCGCGCCGCCGACCTTCGCGACCGAGCTGCTCGGAGCCCAGGTCCACTCCATCGCCGGGCGGCCGTGCGCGGGTTCTCCCAGCGCGCCGAGCGCTGCCAGCGCTCCACCCGCCGCCAGTACCGTGCGCCTGCTGTATTCAGCCATTTGCGGTGCTCTCCTGATCAGGACGGGCGGTTCGTGAGCGGGATCTCGATGCTGATCGGCTTGGCTTCGGACAGGAACAGCAGCGCCGCCTTGCGGAGGAACTCGTCGAACGTCCAGTAGGCCTCCGGCGCCAGCGGCAGCGGGAGCAGGCCCTCGCGGACCGCGACGAACGGACCCCAGGCGGTCCGCAGCAGCGGGTCCCAGATCGGTTCGCGGGGGATCTTCAGCCACTCGGCGATCCGGTCACCGAGCATGAAGCGCGTGAACGAGCCGAGGATCGGCTTGCTCAGGATGCCCGCGTCGATCGCGGAACCCAGGTTGAGCAGGATGTCGGCGAGCTTGATGCCCTCGGGGGTGGGCGCCAGCACCGGATCCAGGACCTGCGCGGCCTGCGAGTTGGCCTCGGCCCAGGACGCCGGAATGTACTCGTCGCGGACGCCGAGCATGTGGGCGGCGACCTGCCAGGAGTGCAGGAACGCGGTGGATTCCGCCGCGGGGATCGGCACCTTCCACGCGGTCAGCTTCCTCATGACGGTGGTCGGCAGGCTGTGCCAGGTGACCATGATGTCCCGCTGGCTGATCGGGATCTCTTCCTCAGCCTGCTGGTTCCACTGCGGGGACTGCGGTAGCAGATGGCGCACGGCGGCGTGCACGAGGCGGGTCTTGACGCAGGTGACGACCATCTCGCCGTCGGGTTGGTAGGCGTTGCGCGCGCCGATGTCGTACCCGAGCTTGGCGGTCTTGGAGATGCGGTCCTTCATGTCCGCGCCGCCCTGCGAGTAGTAGACGGCGAGCGCTTCCTTCGGGATGACCGTGCTCATCATGCCGCTGGCCAGCCCGTAAAGGACGCCGAGATAGAGGCCGCGCTTCTCGTTGAAGTCGACGGCCGTCGCGAGTTTGCCCTGGTCGGCCCAGGTCGGCAGTTTGCGTGCCTGCTCCATGAAGTCACGCAGGTCGGCCGGGAGTCCGGCGGGCAGCGGCTGCGCGTTCTTCGTCCACGTGCGGAGCAGTTCGTTGACCCGGGGGACGTCACCCCGGTCGATCAGGGAGGCGACCATCGGGTCGGCCTCCGGGTCCCATACGTACCGCGGGTCGACGGCCGCCCCGGTGCCGGCCACCGAGCCACGGGGCGACCACGTCCACGCGGCTCGGGCCTGACCGGGCGCCGCGACTGCCAGCGCACCGATCGCACCGAGTGCTCCGCCGACCTTCAGCGCGTTTCGCCTACTGATTTTGTCCATGGCTCCGCTCCTCCTCCTCGAGGTCGCGAGCACTGCCTTGATACGCTGATACAGCAACTGCATCCGCGTATCAGGCATGACAGCACAATAGAATTTGCGCCACAAGGGTTATTGCCGCAAAGGTGGCGAACGCGGAGATCGGAACCAATTCAGGAGGTGTCGTGGAGCCCGCGTCGATCGGTGAAGAGTCGTTGTTGCAGCGCGCGTACCTCGAAGCCGTCGAGCGGGTCGACGATTCGGACGAAAGCCGTGCGGTGATCCTGGACGCCGCCTACCAGGAGTTCTGCCGCATGGGTATCCGGCGCACGTCGATGGAGGACGTGGCGCGACGGGCTGGCGTCTCTCGAATTACCGTCTACCGGCGATTCGCGACCAAGGATGCGCTGGTCGAACATTTGGTGCGCCGGGAGTTCCGGCGCTATTTCGACGAGTTCCTCGTCGAAATAGAACAGGCGCACACGGTCGCAGACCGGGTGGTCGTGGGCTTTGTCGGATCGCTGCGGGCCATTCGACACAATCCGTTGATCGGTGGCCTGATGGCGGCCGAAGCGGACCTGGTCGTGCCGTCGATGATCAGCGACGGCGGGCAGACGCTCGCCACCGTCCGGCAGTTCCTCGCCGGGCAGCTGCACCGGGAGCAGCGGGCCGGCCACGTGCCGAGCGATCTGGACGTCGATCTCGCGGCCGAGATCATGGTGCGCATCTCCGCCTCGTTCCTCGCGATCCCCAGCGAGCTCGTCGACCTCGACGACGAGGAGCAACTGACGACGATCGCCCGGCAGTTCCTCGTGCCGCTGCTGGAGCCGCACGGCGCGGCGGGGCATCTCCCGCGTGGATCGGAGGGATAGCGAGGACGCATTTCCGCTGAGCGGCGTGGCTTCCTAGCGTCTTCCCCAAGTCATCCGGATCACAGCGCGGTGACAGCCGCTCGGCATCGAGGAGAACAATGATGTCTGCTCCGTCGACCCCTCCCAGACGTGGACGCGTCGCCGTGCTCGGTGGTGGACCGGCCGGCATGGCCACGGCGCTCTCGGTCCATCAGGCCGGGCACGAGGTGGTGATCTTCGAGCGCTACCGGGAGGCCCGTCCGGCCGGCAACGTGCTGAACCTCTGGCCGCCGCCGCTGAAGGCACTCGGGTTGATCGGGGTGGACACCACGGATCTCGGCGCGCCGTGCGTGTCGCAGTTCCGCAACGACAAGGGACGGGTTCGCGCCACGATCAAGAGCGATCCGGAGATCGAGAAGCGGTACGGCCGCGGTGGGGGCTTCATCGGCCTGCTCCGGCCGGAACTGTACGAGCGGATGCTGGCCGCACTGCCGCCGGGCGTGCTCCGTACGAACCAAACCGTCGAGCGGATCGAGCAGGACGAGCGGGCGGTCACGCTGCACTTCGCCGACGGCACCAGCTACGAGGCGGACGTGCTGATCGGCGCGGACGGCATCGACTCGCTCGTCCGTCGCACGCTGTGGGGCGACTCGCCCAAGCGGGAACACCGCCTGCACGCGATCGCGGGGTACACGTTCTCCGAGGACATCGGCGGCGAGACGGGCTACTGCGTGATCGGGCACGGCCGCGAGGTACAGGGCAGCTGGACGTCGATCCGGTACAAGGGCCGGGACGGGTATCAGTGGTGGGTGCTGGAGGCCTGCGACCCCGACGCTCCGCCGCCGCCGGACCTGCTGGCCAGGGCCAAGCAGCTCGGCCGGACGTTCCCGCATCCGTTGCCGCAGCTGATCGAGCGGACCGAGGCGCAGCACGTGCAGCGGTGGGTGCTGCGGGACCGCGGGTTCCTGCCGCAGTGGTCGAAGGGCCGGATCACGCTCGCGGGGGATGCGGCGCACGCGACGTCTCCGTACGCCGCGTACGGGGCGGGGATGGCGATCGAGGACGGCTACTTCATCGGCCGGCGGCTGCGGGGTGTCGATCTGACCGACGCGGACGCCGTCGCCCGTGCGCTGCAGGCCTACGAGGAGCCGCGGAAGCCGCACACGGCGTTCCAGGTGAAGATGGCCTACCGGAACGGGCAGATGTTCCATCACGCCCCGCGGCTGCTGCGGCCGGTCCGGGACTTCCTCTTCGACCGCACGCCGTTCCTGCAGAAGGTCGTCGGGGACACCAACCCGGCCGAGATCAACAAGCAGCTAGCTCTGATCACCGACTGATGTTCCGCGAAACGGCGGGCCCCGGATTGTGGGGCCCGCCGTTTCACACGTCCAGGACGAGCCGGGCGCTGTCGGCCGCGGACACGCAGGTGACGACGGAGCGACCGGTCGCCCGTTCGGCGTCGGTGAGGATTGAGTCCCGGTGCCGGACGGTGCCCTCCAGCAGCGGGACGATGCACGCGCCGCAGATGCCGACTCCACACGCGACGGGCACTGGGACGCCCGCATCGAGAAGCGCATCGAGCAGAGACGTGCCGGCGGGTACGGGGATCGTGTCACCACGCCGGGCGAGGACCAGCTCGCAGGCCGGCGTCCCGCCCGGCACCGGCTCGGGGCGGTCGAACTGCTGGCGGTGCAGATCGAGCTTCTGTCCCGCGAGGTCGGCCACCGCGTCGACGAAACGGGCGCTGCCGCAGGCGTACACCGCGGTGCCGTCGGGAGCGGCGAGCACGGCGTCGGCGACGAGCGCGAAATCGTCGGCGGTCGTGCCGAGCGTCTGCACCTCGTCCGCCAGCAACGAGCGACCACCGTCGAGGTGGAGCAATTGCCACGGGTAGATGCGCGCCGCCGCGACCCAGCGGGCCATCGGCAGCAGCGGGGCGATGCCCGCTCCGGAGGCGACGAAGAGGTAGCGGGCGGCGGCGCCGAGAACGAACCGATCGCGCGGCCCGCGGGCGTGCACGACGTCCCCGACCTGCAGCTGGTCGTGCACGTACGCCGAGGCCCGGCCGGCTCGCCGCACCAGCAGCCGCCAGGTCGCGGTGTCGCGCGGGTCCCCGCAGAGCGAGTACGGGCGGACGAGCCCGCCGGGCAGCACCAGATCGACGTGCGCGCCCGGTGCCCACCGCGGCAGGGCGGCTCCGTCGGCCGCCGCCAGACGCACCTCGACCGTCACGGCGTCCACCGGCCGCCGGGACTCGACGACCAGCGGACGGCTGGTTCCTACTCCGGCACGCACGTGTTGCGCTGGGCACCCAGGCCGGCGATCGCGGTCACCATCACGTCGCCGGGCCGCAGCCACCGGTCGTAGTGGCCGCCGTTGCCCGCGGGGCTGCCGGTGAGGATCAGGTCGCCGGGGTAGAGCGTGGTCGCGGCCGATGCCTCGGCGATCAGCGTCGGGACGTCGAACAGCATGTTGCGGGGGAGGTCCTGCTGGAGACGTTCGCCGTTGAGGTCGAACGTGATCTCCAGGTCGCGGTGGTCGCCGACCTGGTCGGCCGGGACGAGGAACGGCCCGGTCGGCAGGAACGTCGGGCGGTTCTTCGCCCGCACCCAGTCGCCGCCGAGAGCCTTGTGCTCGGCCGGGAACTGCAGGTCGCGGGCGCTGATGTCGTTGCAGACCGTGTAACCGGCGACGTAGTCGAGCGCGCGTTCGCGGGGGACCCGGCGGGCGACGGCGCCGATCACCACGGCCAGCTCGGCCTCCCAGTCGACCTGCGCGGACTCCGAAGGCAGGAGGACGTCGTCATCGGGGCCGCAGATCGCGGCCGGCATGCCGCTGAAGAAGAACGGGCTGCCGGTGCGTGCCCGCTCGTCCATCATCTCCTCGGCGAAGCGACGCAGCTCGTCGTCGGAGCGGGGGTCGTCCGCGGCGCGGCTCGACACGATGATCTGGGCGACGTGGGACCGGTAGTTCGCGCCTGCCTGGAGAATCTGCCGCGGCTCCACCGGTGCCAGAGTGCGGAGGCCGGCCAGGGGGATGCCGTCGGCCCCGGACGCGGCGAGGTCCGCCAGCCGAGGGTGGGTCCACGCCCAGTCGTCCAGCAGCGCGCGAATCGTGGCCGGGCCCTTCGTCAGGCCGTCGTCCTGCAGCCGGATCGCACGGTCACCGACGACCAGCGCGGCGAACTCGCTCACTCCGTCGTCGAACCGGCCAAGGGCCCAGCCGTTCACGGACCTGGTCATCGTGCACCTCCGAGAGCAGTACGGCCCGCGTACTCGGCGCGGGAACCCAGCTCGACCTCCAGGCGCAGCAGGCGGTTCCACTTCGCGGTGCGCTCGGAGCGGGTGGTGGAGCCGACCTTGATCTGGCCGGTGCGCCACCCGACGGCGAGGTCGGCGAGCCAGTCGTCCTCGGTCTCGCCGGAGCGGGCGGAGAGGACGGTGGTGTAGCCGGCGGCGTGCGCGCGGCGGACGACCGCGCGGGCGGTGTCGAGGGTGCCGATCTGGTTCGGCTTGACCAGGACGGCGTTCGCGACGTGCTCCCGGATGCCGCGGTCGAGCCGGTCGGGGTTGGTGACGAAGAGGTCGTCGCCGAGGAGCTGCCGCCCGGCCAGCCGCTCGGTGGCGGTGCGCCACCCGTCCCAGTCGTCCTCGGCGAGTGCGTCCTCCAGCGAGACGATCGGGTAGGACGCGCACCAGTCGGCCAGCTCGTCGATCAGACCGTCGGCGGTTAGTTCGCGGTTCTCGGCGGCGAGCACGTAGCGGCCGTCGGCGCGGGCGAATTGCGTCGCGGCGACGTCGATCGCGATCCCGATGTCGTCGCCGGGCCGGAGTCCGGCTCGTTCGATGCCGGCGACGAGGACGTCGAGCGCCGCGCGGTTCGTGGGGAGCAGCGGTCCGAGGCCGCCCTCGTCGGCGACCAGCGCCACGGGGAAGCCCCGGTGCTCGAGTTCCGACGCCGCACCGGCCCGGACGCGCGACGACCATTCGATCGCCTCGGCGAACGTCTCCGCACCGACCGGCACCGCGAGGAAGTCCTGGACGTCGATCGAGCGGCCGGAGTGCGCGCCGCCGGAGATGATGTTGACCATCGGAAGGGGCAGCAGGGGAGCGGCGCCCTCGTCGGCGACCGCGCGGTGGAGCGGGAGACCGCGGGCGGCCGCTCCGGCCACCGCCGCCGCGACCGAGACCGCGAGGACGGCGTTCGCGCCGAGCCGGCCCAGGTCGGCGGTGCCGTCCAGGGTGCGGAGGCTCACGTCCAGGTCGGCGACGTCCTGGCCGCGAACCGCGTCCGCGATCTCGCCGGTCACGTTCGCCACGGCTTTCCGCACGCCGTTGCCGCCGTAGCGTTCCTCGCCGTCGCGCAGCTCCCGCGCCTCGTGGCGTCCGGTGGAGGCGCCGGACGGGACGGTGGCGCGGCCGGTTGCTCCACCGTCGAGGCGCACTTCGCAGCCGACGGTGGGCTTGCCGCGGGAGTCCAGCGCCTCCCAGGCGAACAGGCCGGTGATCGTGGTGTCGCTCATGCGAGTAGCTCCCAGGCGTCGAGCACGTGCGGGGGTGGGTCGGTCAGCAGCCGGCGGGCCAGAGCGCGGGTGCGATGGCGCTCCGCGTCGGTGAGGTAGTCGGCCGGGCTCTTGCCGTCGACGCGGGCGAGCAGCAGGCAGCCCGTCTGCCGGATCAGCTGGGCCGAGTCGTGGTCGGCGGCCCAGGCTTCGAGGAACGCGCCGCCCGCCGCGGCATAGTCCGCGGAGGGCCGGTGCACGGTCTTGAGCAGCAGATGGCCGATCGTCCACGCGGGGTCGAACGTCGGATCGCCGTAGTGGGCGACCTCCCAATCGATGACCCAGACACCGTCTCCGTCCGGGTCGATCAGAACGTTCTTCGGGGTGTAGTCGCCGTGCGCGAGGCAGGACGCCGAGTCCTCCATCACCGCGATCGTGTGGTTCACGACGTCGGCCAGATCCGGGTGGCGCTGAGCCACCGTCCGGTGGAACGGGTCGACGCGCAGCTGGCCGAACGCGGTCCGGTCGCCGAACTCGCGGGCCACGGCGGCGTCGCCTGCCGTGCCGCGTTGCCACCCCCCGAGGGCACGCCCCAGCCGGGCGGCCACCTCGACGTCGACGGCACCGGCCAGCAGGTCCTCTTTCCAGGTCCGCCAGCTCTCCGGTGCGCGTTCGATCACCAGGTAGCCGTCGGCCAGGTCGTAGACCTGCGGCACCGCCCCGGGCAGCAGCCGACCGGCGAGACGCAGCGCACGGCCCTCGGTGTCCAGGCGGGCGGGGTCGGCCAGCCACTCCTCGGCGACCCGCAGCCGGCCGAGGGCCCGCTTCACGACCGCGTCGAGACCCGGCGCGGTGACCGCGACGACGTCGTTGGAGACGCCTCCGGTCAATGACTTCACGCGGACGTCGGACGAGGACGTCAGCCCGCGCCGCACCAGGTGATCAACGAGTGCGGTCATCGCGGCAGCCGCAGCACCGGGCTGTCCAGCACCGCCGGGTTGACGACGGTCGCCGGAACCCGCCCTTCGAGCACGTCGACGACGTTCGTCGCGGCCTTGCGGGCGAGCTCGGCCAGCGAGCCGTCCGAGGAGAACGCGGTGTGCGGGGTGAGGACGACGTCGTCGCGGGTGCGGAACGGATGGTCGGCCGGTAGCGGCTCCGGGTCCGTGACGTCGAGCGCCGCACCGGCGATCTCCCCGCGCTCCAACGCGTCGAGAAGAGCCGCGTTGTCCACCAGGGGCCCGCGGGCGGTGTTCACCACCCACGCCGTCGGCTTCATCGCCGCGAGCTCGGCGGCGCCGATCAGGTGCCGGGTGCTCTCGGTGAGCGGCACGTGCAGCGACACCACGTCGGCCTCGGCGAGCAGCTCCTCCAGCGACGCCGCCCGGCGCACGCCGGGGACCGGTCGCCGGTCGAACGCGACGACGTCCAGACCCAGGGCCTGCGCACGCACGGCCAGCGCGCTGCCGATCGTCCCGACGCCGACCAGGCCCAGCACCTTGCCGCGGAGCCGGGTGCCGGCTCCGGGCACGTCCCGCCCCCACCGCCCGGCGGCGACGTCCCGGGTGAGGGGTAGCAGGCGCCGCGCCAGCGCGAGGATGCCCAGCAGCGCCGAGTCGGCCACCTCGTCGACGCAGTAGACAGGCACGTTGCTGACGACCATGCCGAGCCGGGTGGCGTGGTCGACGTCGATGTTGTCGACCCCGACGCCGTACCGCGCCACCGTCCGGCAGCGGGTCGCGGCGTCCAGCACCTCGGCGGGCACCTTGGCGAAACACGTCAGGATCGCGTCCGCGTCCCGAGCCAACTCGACCAAGGACTCGCCCGGTGAGGCCAGCACCATCTCCGCCCCGGCGGCGGCGAGCACCGACCGCTCAACGTCGGTGGTGGGCCAGGCGACGTCGGTCACCAGCACTCGGGTCATGGGTGAACTCCTTCAGGCCGGTTGGCTGACGACGGCGGCGACCCGGCGGGTCACCGCGGGGACGTCGCCCTGGACGTGGTCGAGGTTCCACTGCGCGATCTGCACCGAGGCGTCCACCACGGTCTTCACGCGGTCGTGGCGGCGCGCCATGAACGCGTCCCAGAGCGTCTCGTCGACCCGGTCGGACGTCGTGAGCAGCTCCGCGAGGACGGAGGCGTCCTCCAGACCCATCGCCGCGCCCTGCGCGATGGTCGGCGGGCAGACGTGGGTGGCGTCGCCGATGAGCCCGATCCGGCCGCGGTGCCACGGCGCGTCGAGCAGGTGGGCCTCGAACCACGTGTAGTGCAGCTTCGCGGGGTCGGTGAACGCGTCCCGGACCTCGTCCCACGGGCCGTGGTAGCCCCGGGTCAGGTCCCGGAACGTCGCCAACCGTTCGTCCGGGCTCTGCCGGCTGCGGTCCTGGGCGTCCTCCAGGAGCGACCAGTACGCGGTGTCCTCTGAGGTCGGGCAGACGCTCACCATGTGCGAGGGACCGCCGAAGATGACGTTGAACGCGGTGATCTCCGCCGGACGCGGACCGAACATGCGCCAGGCACCCAGCCCCACGGACCGGGTCTCCAGCTGAATCCCCAACGCCTGGCGAGTGGCCGACCGCACCCCGTCGGCGCCCACGACCAGGTCGTAGCGTCCGGACGTGCCGTCGGAGAACCGGACGTCCACGCCGTGGTCGTCCTGCTGGAAGGTCTCGACGGTGGTCGAGAACCGAACCTTGGCGCCGGCCCGATCAACGCGGGCCATCAGGATCCGCGCGAGGTCCGGCCGGTACATACCCATGGTCGACGGCAGGTCGGGACCGCCGAACGGGAGGTCGTCGACCTCGGCGACCACCGTGGCAGCCGGGTCCGGAGCGCGGATGACCAGCTTCGAGAACGGGTAGCCGAGCGCGAGGCAGTCGTCGAGCACACCGAGCTGCCGGAGCACGCGCAGCGCGTTGCCCTGCAGCGTGATGCCGGACCCCAGGGCGGTCACAGCGGGCATGACCTCGACGAGGTCGACGGCCACGCCGGCGTCCGCGAGCAGGATGGCGGCGGCGGCTCCGGCAGCCCCGCCGCCCACGACCAGGACGTTGTTCACCGCGGGCATGACAGGACTCCTTTGTCCGGTTGAAGGCGGTGATCAGGCCTGATACGGGTGGACGGCCTCGTTGGGCTGGAAGCGGAACTTGTGGCCCCACATCTCCTGCCGCTTGCCGTTGCGGAAGTTGAGGTTGTTGGGCGAACGCTTGTCCATCTCGTCGATCGCCAGGCCACCCCAGCCGTACTCGATCATGAAGCCGCCGGGGGTGTGGACGTAGTACGAGATGACCTGGTCGCCGATGTGTCGGCCGAACGCCATCTGCAGGTCGGGGTTGGCGTCGCCGCCGAGCACGTCGAAGTAGGAGTAGCCGACGTCGTCGAGGTCGACCGACTCGAGGTAGACGTGGTGCAGGCCGATCGAGTTCGGGACCTCGAGGAACGCGACGCTGTGGTGGCGCGGGTTGACGCGGAGGAACCACATCTCACCGAGCGGCTCGTTCATCGTCAGCACCTCGCTGGGGATGAAGCCCATCGCGTCGATGTAGAAGTCGACCGCCTTGCGCGCGTCCGGGACCGCGAAGACGACGTGCCCGAGGCCCTGCTCCTTGGTCACGAAGCCGGCGTGCGGACGCGGCGGGTGCCAGTAGTGGTAGTTGGCCTCCTGGTAGCAGAACAGCTCCAGGGGCAGGCCGAACGGGTCCTCGAACTGCACGAGCCGCTGGACGCCACGCGCCGCGGTGGTGGCCTCGTCGGCGTAGCGAGGCTTGGCGCCGTTGTCCTCTAGGCGCTTGATCGCCGCGTCCAGGTCCCGGTGGTTGAGCACCTCCCAGCCGGCGTACGCGGTGCGGTACTCCTCACCGGGGTGGAACGACAGCCGGTAGTCGGCGTCGTCGATCTTCAGGCGGACGGCGCCGTCCTCCCCGTCCGGGCCGAGCATGCAGCCCAGCACCTCGGGTCCCCAGGTACGGAACTCCTCGTAGCGGGGGGTCTGGACGCCGACGTAACCGAGTTTCGCGATCAGGCTGCCCATGGTGTCTCTCCGATGTCGGGCGGTTTTCCTGTTGTCGACGACGCTAGGAATCCACGCTGCCGGGCGGAAATGCATGGTTGCTATCGCTCCAATTCGCCACCGGCATGGCTGGGCCTCGGGCTCGGGTGGGTAACGTCAGAGGCCGACCGGATCGTGAGGAGAGCAATGAAGCTCGGACAGGTCGACCTCAATCTGTTGGTCGTGCTCGACGCATTGCTGCGGGAGAAGAACGTCACGCGTGCCGCCGAGCGCCTGCACATGTCCCAGCCGGCCACCAGCACCGCGCTAGCCCGGCTGCGCAAGGTCCTTGGCGACGAGTTGCTCACCAAACACGGCCGCTACCTGGAACTGACTCCGCGCGCCGAGTCGCTCATCGAGCCCGTGCGTGAGGTCCTGGCGACGATCGAGCAGACGATCGTCCGGCCGCCGGTCTTCGATCCGGCGAGCGACACCCGGAGGTTCACGGTCATCGCGAGCGACTACGTCGGGGCGATGCTCCTCCGGCCGCTGCTGGGCCGGCTGTCGGGCCTGGCGGCCGGTCTCCGGTTGGACGCGGCGCCGGTCGGTGCGCGCTACCTGACCGCGTTGCAGCGCGACGAGCTGGACATTGCGATCCTGCCCGACCGGATCGTCGGCGACGATGTGCTCCCGGCCTGCTCCCGGCTGCCGGTGCTCGACGATCGCTTCGTCGGCGCGGTATGGACCGGACACCCCAGGGCGGGAGACCGGCTGGACGCGGAGCTCCTGGCCTCCTCGCCGTACCTCATGTATGCCGTCGAGGGCGCGCGCGCGATCTTCGAGGACGAACTGGACGCCGCCGGGTGCGTGCGGCACGTCGTCGCGACCGCCAGCACGTTCATGACGATGCCGTTCATGCTGGCCGGAACGGAGCTCGTCGCGATGGTGCCCGAGCGGTTGGCCCGGCGGGTCGCCGCCGCCGCCGACATCCGCATTCTCGAGCCGGCGATCCCGCTTCAGCCGCTGCGGCAGTCGGCGTACTGGCACACCCGGCGCGACCGGGACCCCGGCCACGTGTGGCTGCGCGAGGAGCTGTTGGCGGTCGCCACCGCGGAGAACGCCGGCCTGCCGGATTGACGCTGAACGCCGTCCGCAGCGGTCGGTCGAGAGTATTCATTGATGCGCTGAATGCCAGGGCATACGGAATCGCGAGTTCCGCTGTCGTCGCCGTCGTTCGATGCTGTTCCCACGCCGTGGCAGTGCCGTTGCGGCATCGAAGGGAAGAGATGACGTGACGCAAGCGATCGATGTCCACGCTCACCTGGCGGTCCCGGCCGTGGACGCGCTGATCGACGGCCATCCGGGCCTGGCGCGGCAGCGTCAGATCGACGCGGCGACGCTCGGCCCCGCGTCGCTCGCGGTGAACGTCGAGCAGATCGCCGCGCTGGGACCGAGGCTGGTCGACCTCGACACCCGTCTGGCCGCGATGGACGCCGCCCGGGTGGACGTCCAGGCGGTGAGCGCGGTGCCGTTGCCGCACGCGTGGGCTCCTCCGGACCTGGCCGACCGGATCGTCGCGGCGACCAACGAGGGCGTGGCCGCGTACTGCGCGAAGGAACCGGCCCGGCTGATCCCGATCGGCACGGTGTCGTTGCAGCACCCGAGCCTCGTCGTCGCGCAGTTGCGGGCGGCTGCCGACCTGGGCCTGCGCGGGGTGCAGATCTCGACGGCCGCGGGGCCGGACCGCGAGCTGGACGACCCGTCGCTGGCGGACTTCTGGGCCGCCGCCGAGGAGCTGGGGCTCGCGGTGCTGATCCACCCGTGGGGCTGCACGCTCGGCGAGCGGCTCAACGCGTATTACCTGTTCAACAGCGTGGGAAACCCGACGGAGACCGCGTTGGCGCTCTCCCGTCTGTTGTTCTCGGGCGTGCTGGAGCGGCACCCGGGCTTGCGGATCTGGTCGGCGCACGGCGGTGGTTACCTGCCCTCGTACGTCGTCCGTGCCGACCACGCGTGGGCCGCCCGTCCCGACGCCCGCACCACGGCTGAGCCGCCGAGTGCGCTGCTGCGCCGGACGTTCGTCGATTCGCTGGTCTACACGCCCGAACAGCTGCGGCATCTCGTCGCGGTGATGGGGTCCTCGCAGGTGACGCTCGGATCGGACTACCCGTTCGACATGGGCGTCGACGACCCGGTGGACCGCCTGGAGGCGGCCGGGTTCGACGCCGCGACGACCGACGCGATTCGCGGCGGCAACGCCGCCCGGCTGCTGGGACTGGCACTGTGATCGACGAGTTCGGCTCCGACCCGGAGGCGGCAATCGCCGCGGCGGCGAAGCGGTACAGCAACTGGAACCGGTGGGGCGCCGACGACGGCGTCGGCACCGTGAACTTTCTCGACGCGGAGAAGCGCGCCGCCGCAGCGGCGCTGATCCGCCGGGGCGTGAGCTTCAGCCTCTCGCTGCCGTTCGACGAGAACGGCCCGCAGTTCGGGTGGAAGCGGCGGGTCAACCCCGTGCACACGATGATGTCGACCGGTATGGACACCGCCGAGCAGATGGGGCTGCCGCACGGGCTGTCGGTCGCCGACGACGCGGTGTTCATGCCGCTGCAGTGCAGCACGCAGTGGGACGGCCTGGGGCACGTCTTTGACCACGGGGTGGCCTGGAACGGCCGGGCCGGCCGCGAGGTCGTGACCAGCGAGGGTGACGTCGCGACCGGGATCGAACGGCTCGCCGCGCCGGTGGTCGGCCGCGGCGTACTGCTCGACGTCGGGCGCGCGCTGGGCGAGGACGGCGAGCTGCCGGACGGGTACCCGATCACCAGCGCGGACCTGGAGTCGACGCGCGAGCGTCAGGGGGTGAGCATCGGCCGGGGCGACCTCGTCCTCGTGCGGACCGGCCAGCTGACCCGGGTCCGGCGCGGGGAGGGCTGGGGCACGTACGCCGGCGGCCCGGCGCCGGGATTGTCGTTCGAGACCCTCGGCTGGCTACACGGCACCGAGATCGCGGCGGTCGCCACCGACACGTGGGGCGTCGAGGTGCGGCCCAACGAGTGGCCGGACGCGATGCAGCCGCTGCACCAGGTCGCGCTGCCGCACATCGGGCTGCTGCTGGGGGAGATGTGGGACCTCGACGCGCTGGCCGCGGACTGCGCGGCGGACGGCGTCCACGAGTTCTTCCTGGCGGCGCAGCCGCTGCCGTTCACCCGGGCGGTCGGGTCGCCGGTCAACCCCGTGGCGGTGAAGTGACATGCGGCTGACGACGCTGCTGACCGCGGACGGAGCCCGGGTCGGCGTCCTGGACGGGGACGTGATCCGGCTGGCACCGCCCGGGCCGACGCTGCTCGACGTCCTCATCGAGGGCTTCCGGACGCTGCGCACGCACGATGCGGTGCCGCTGGAGGACGCCGTGTTCGGGCCGCTGCTCGCGCCGCCGTCCGTGCGAGACTTCCTCACGTACGAGCAGCACCTGGCGGCGCTGGCCGGCGCGGTACCCGACGAGTGGTACGACCAGCCGCTGTTCTACTTCTCGAACCCGGCGGCGATCGTGGCGCCGTACGGCGACGTGCGGATGCCGCCGCTGGTGACGCAGTACGACTACGAGCTGGAGGTCGCCGCGGTGGTCGGGACCGCCGGCTCGGACCTGACGCCGGAGCAGGGCGCGGCGCACATCGTGGGCTACACGATCATGAACGACTGGTCCGCGCGCGACCTGCAGGTCGCGGAGTTCAAGCAGCCGATGGGGCCGTCGAAGTCCAAGGACTCGGCGATCACGCTCGGCCCGTGGCTGGTGACCGCCGACGAGCTCGCCGATTTTGTCGAGGACGGACGCCTGGCGCTGCGCACCGAGGTCCGCCTCAACGGGGTGCGGACCGGCGGGGACACCACCGCGAACATGTCGTGGTCGTTCGGTGATCTCGTGGCGTACGCGTCCCGGGGGACGGTGGTGCGTCCCGGGGACGTGCTCGGCTCGGGCACCTGCGGAACCGGGTGCCTCGCCGAGATCAAGCGAACGCAGCCGGAGACGGCCCCGGACTGGCTGAAGCCCGGCGACGTCGTGCGCATCGAGGTCGAGCAGCTGGGTGTCATCGAGAACCGGCTGGTTCCCGGCCCCGCTCCGGTGGACATTCCGAAGGCACGGCGTCGAATCAAGGAGAGCGTGCAGTGAAGATCGAGAACGCGGTCGTGGTCGTCACCGGCGCCGGCAGCGGCATCGGCGCGGCACTGGCGCGGCGGTTCGCCGCCGACGGCGCGGCGCTCGTCGTCGTCAGCGACCGGGACGGCGCTGCGGCGCAGCGGGTGGCGGGCGAGATCGGCGGGGTCGCCGACACGACCGACGTCACCGACGAGGCGGCCGTCGCCGCGCTGGTCGACCGGGTGCTGGCCGAGCACGGCCGGATCGACCTGTTCTGCTCGAACGCCGGCGTGTTCACCGGTGGCGGTGTCGAGCTCGAGACCGACGTCTGGCAGCAGGTGTTCGCGGTGAACGTCCTGGCGCACGTGTACGCGGCGCGGGCGGTGGTGCCGTCGATGCTGGAGCGGGGCAGTGGCTACCTGCTGAACGTCGCGTCGGCGGCCGGGCTCCTGACGACGCCCGGGGACGCGCCGTACACGGTCACCAAGCACGGTGCGGTCGGGCTCGCGGAGTGGCTCGCGGTGACCTACGGCGACCGTGGGATCGGCGTGAGCGTGGTGTGCCCGCTCGGGGTGTCGACGCCGTTGCTGCTGGATCCGCTGGAGGAGGGCAGCGCGGCGGCGTCGCTGGTGGCCGCGTCCGGCGAGGTGATCTCCCCGGACGACGTCGCGCAGTCAGTCGTCGAGGGCCTCGCCGAGGAGCGCTTCCTCATCCTGCCGCACCCGGAGGTGGGCACGTACTGGGCGCAGAAGGCCGCCGACCCGGATCGGTGGCTGTCCGGCGTCCGCCGCCTGGTGAAGAAGACCGCTCCGCAGGAGCGCTGAGTCCGGTGGCGGGCGGCGCAGGTGCGCCGCCCGCGCTCAGCCGTGCCGTGTGTCCGCCGCGCCGGCGGCGAGCTCGGCGAGGAGCGTGGCCAGCCTCTCGGGGCGGGTGAGCGCGGGGCTGTGCCCGCTCGGCCACTCCAGCGTGCGGGTGGCGCGGCGGGCCATGGCCCGCTGCAGCTCCGGGTGGACGACGCGGTCCTCGCCGCACACGAGGTAGGTCGACGGTGTGGAGCGCCAGGCGATCGGCGTCGGCACGCCCCGGAACAGCGCCCGGCCGACCGGCCGCAGGCGGCTCGCGGCCACGGCGGTGATCTCCGCCGGCGCGTCGCTGTAGAGCAGCTGGGGTCCGAGCACCGGGTCAACGTCGACCTCGGTCTCCCCGACCCGCATCGCCTCCGCGAGACGGGTCTGCGGAAACGACTCGCCGGGCAGCAGCCTGCTGACCGACTCGCCCTGATCGAGCTGGAACGCCGCCACGTACAGCAGGTGCCGCACGGCCGGGTGCACCCCGGCCGCGGTGATGACCGCGCCACCGTAGGAGTGCCCGACCAGGACGGCCGGACCCTCAACACGGTCGAGCACGGCGCGGACGGCGGCCACGTCGGCGTCCAGATCGGTCAACGGCAGCTCGACGGCGACGCTCTGCACGCCGCGGTCGGCCAGCGCCGCGCGGACGGCCTCCCACGTCCACACGCCGTGCCACAACCCGTGGACGAGGACTACCCCCACCGGGGAGCCCGCTTCTCCGCGAACGCGGTGCGGCCCTCGACGTGATCGGGGTGCGCGGCGGCGTCGCCCTGGTGGCGGGCCTCCAGCGCCAGCGCGGCCTCGAACGAGATCTCGCTGACGGCCCGGAACTGTCGCTTGGTCAGCGCCAGCGCGTGCGCGGGCCCGGCAGCGAACAGCTGAGCCAGCCCCTGCGCGCGGGCAGCCAGCTGGTCGTCGGGAACCACCTCGTTGAGCAACCCGAGCCGGTGCGCCTCGGCGGCGGGAATCGGCCGGCCGCTCGCGGCGAACCAGAACGCGCGGGCATAACCGAGCTCGCGGACCAGGTACCACGACACGGCGGTGTCGGGCACCAGCCCGACCTTGCTGAACGCGCACGCGAACGACGCGGTCTCGGCGGCCAGACGCTGGTCGCACGCCAGCGCCAGGCCTAGACCGGCGCCGACCGCGAGTCCGTTGACCGCGGCGATCACCGGCTGCGGCATCGTCGCGATCGTCTGCGCGAGCGGGTTGTACGAACCGGCAACGGTCTCGTCGGCGTGCTCGAGTTCCTCGACCGCGGCCAGGTCCTGCCCGACGCAGAACGCGCGGCCCGCGCCGGTCAGCACGACCGCCCGTACAGACGCGTCGGTGGACAGCGCGCGGAGCGCGTCGATCAGCTCCCAGCGAGTGGCGCGGTCGAGCGCGTTGAGCTTGTCCGGCCGGTTGAGCGTGACGGTGGCGACCGCACCATCCCGGACGACGGTGATCATCGCGTTCCTCCCGCGTGGATCGTGCTGAACTCGCGGCCGGGTACCGAGTATCCGCGGTCGGCATAGGGAAAGCCGTCGAGCTCGGTGGTCTCCGGACGCATCTGGTAGTACGAGCGGATCTCGAGGATGAGGCCGTCAGCGCCGGTGAACCACTCGGCACCGCGGGTCGCGACCCGCTCGGACGCCCCCTCGGGCAACCACCACATCGTCCACTCGATGACGGCCTGCTCCGGGGTGGCGCAGATCGTCTCGACCACCCAGCGGGCCTGGATCCGCCGCGTGACCTTGCGCCAGTACCGGGCCAGGTGCTCGGCCCCGTCGACGGCCGCCGAACCGACGTTCGGCGCCAGGAACCAGTGGACGACGTCCGGGTGCAGGGTCTGAAGCATGAGGTCGACGTCGCCCGTGCTGCATCCGTCGTAGTAGCGGGTGATCAGCGAGGTCCAGGCTGCGGTGGGGTCGGTCATCGGCGTCCTCTCAGCCGTAGGTGTAGAAGCCGCGGCCGCTCTTGCGTCCGAGCCGACCGGCGGCGACGAGTGCGCGTAACAGCAGCGCGGGTTCCAGCCGGGGGGCGGGGTCGACGGCCGCCATCGACTCGAGTGCCGCGACCGTCACGTCGAGTCCGATCAGGTCGATCAGCGCGAGCGGCCCCATCGGGTGATTCGCACCCGTGCGCATCCGCTCGTCGATCTCCGACGCGTCCAGACCACCGGCGTGCGCGCGGACTGCGTCGTTCAGGTACGGGATCAACAGCCGGTTGACGACGAACCCGCGCTCGTCCGCGCACGGGACCGGCGTTTTGCCCAGCGAGCGCACCCAGGCGCTCGCGGTGGCGCGCAAGTTCTCCGGGGCGACGACCTCGACGAGCTTCATCACCGGCGCGGGGTTGAAGAAGTGCAGCGCGAGCATCGGGCGGTCGGGCCCGACGGAGGGCCGCAGGTCGGCTACCCGGTACGACGAGGTGTTCGTGGCGATCGGGGTGCCGGGTGGTAGCGCGGTGTCCAGGCGGGCCAGGACGGCGGCCTTCACGGCGGCGTCCTCGGCGACCGCCTCGATCGCGACGTCGACGCCGCTCAGGTCGGTGGGGTCCGCGGTGACCGTGATCCGGCCGAGGACGGCGTCGCGGGTTGCCGCGTCGAGGCGCCCGCGGGTGACCGCCCGAGCCGAGCTGCTCGACACACGGTCGCGTAGCCCGTCGCCGGAGGCGCTGCTGCGCGCGAGAACAACCACGGGCCGCCCGCTCCGCGCAACGGCCTCGGCGATCCCCGCCGCCATGTGCCCCGTGCCCACCACCCCTACGGCCCCACCCCACGCCGCCGCGCCCGCGCCCGCGCTGGCTGCGCCTCCGCCCGCGGCGTCCGGCGTGCCCGTGGCGCTGGGTGGGTCGGCCGGGGGCCATGAGTCGGGCAGGCCGTGGGCGGCTCGTTGGTCGGCCGTGAGGGCGGCCAGGGCTTCGAACGGGCCCTGGGGGTGGCCCGCGCCGAGACGCATGGCGGTGTCGATGTCGGCCGGGGTCGCCACGCCGCGCTCGGCGAGCGTCACCGCGTCGCGCAGCATCCCCGACAGCAGCAGGAGCGCGTTAGCATTCATGGAATTCCTCTCTACCGGCCAGCCGGTAGGCAAACTATGCTCCGCAGCGACGCACTGTCAACGGAGGGAGCCCCGTTGGGCATCGACAAACTCGTCCCCGACGCCGCCGCGGCGGTCGCGGACATCCGCTCAGGAGCCAGCATCGGCGTCGGCGGGTTCGGCGCGTGTGGGCTGCCGATCGTCCTGATCAACGCGCTGCTCAACAGCGGCACCGACGACCTGGAGATCGTCTCCAACAACTGCGGCACCGACGACTACGGCCTCGGCGCCCTGCTCGTCGCCGGACGGCTCCGCCGCGTGACCGCGTCCTACATCGGCGACAACCCAGCGCTGACGACGAAGTGGCTGGCCGGTGAGATCGAGCTGGAACTCGTCCCACAGGGCACGCTCGCCGAGCGCTTGCGCGCCGGAGGCTCGGGCATCGCCGCGTTCTACACCCGCGCCGGAGTAGCGACGCCGATCGCCGACGGTGGCCTGCCCTGGCGGTACGCCCCGGACGGCACGGTCGCGGTCGCGAGCCCGCCCCGCCGGGTCGAGCTGTTCGACGGCGTCCCGCACGTGCTCGAACACGCCACCCGCACGGACGTCGCGCTGGTTCGTGCGGCTCGCGGCGACCGTACCGGGAACCTCGTCTTCCACGCCACCGCCCGGAACTTCAACCCGCTGGTGGCGATGGCCGGGCGCCTGACGATCGCGGAGGTCGAGGAGGTGGTGGAGGAGCTGCCGCCCGACGAGGTGCATCTCCCCGGTGTCTTCGTCCAGCGCGTCGTCGTGGTGCCCGAAGGAACGCCGAAACGCATCGACCGGCTGACCGTGCAGGGTCAGCCCGAAGAGTGGGGGATCTACCGATGAGCCGCACCCGCCAGGAGATCGCTGCCCGGGTCGCGCAGGAGCTGCCCGACGGCGGTTACGTGAACCTCGGCATCGGGCTGCCCACGCTCGTCCCGGCGTACCTGCCGTCCGGCGTCACGGTCGTGTTCCACAGTGAGAACGGCGTCCTCGGCGTGGGTGGCTTCCCGGAGCCCGGCGCCGAAGACGCCGACCTCATCGACGCCGGAAAACAGACTGTGACGGTCAATCCCGGCGCGAGCTTCTTCGACTCGTCGCTGTCGTTCGCGATGATTCGCGGCGGTCACCTCGACGTGGCCGTGCTCGGGGCGATGCAAGTCTCGGCCACCGGCGACCTCGCCAGCTGGACCGTGCCCGGCCAGGCGCTCAAGGGCATGGGCGGTGCGATGGACCTGGTCCACGGCGCGCGCCGGGTGATCGTCGCGATGGAACACCGCACCCGCGGTGGCGAGCCCAAGATCGTCCAAAACTGCAGTTTGCCGTTGACGGGGGCGGGTGTCGTCCACCGGATCGTGACCGACCTGGCGGTGCTCGACGTCGAGCCCGGCGGGCTCGTCCTCCGGGAACTCGCACCGGGCGTGAGCACGGCGGACGTCGAGGCGGCCACCGGCGCGCCGCTGCGTTAGCGTGACCCGGGCACTCGGAAGGGGAACATCGATGGCGCAGCGCACGGACCGGGCTACCCGCCGGGCCCAGATCATCGACGTCGCCGCCGGGCTGTTCACCGAACGCGGCTATCACGAGACGTCGCTGGAGACGCTGGCTGCCGCGGTCGGCATCCGGAAGGCGTCGCTGTACTACCACTACCCGAGCAAGGACGCGATCCTGCTCGAGATCCACGAGGAGATGATCGAGCACCTGCTCGGCCGCGCCCGGGAGCGGACCGGCAGCCCGACCGAGCGGCTGCGGGGCGTGATGCGGGACCTGGTCGAGCTGATGGAGCTGTTCCCCGGCCGGCTGCAGATCTTCTTCGAGCACTACCGGGAGCTACCGGCCGCGGAACGGGCGGCGAGCACGGCGAAGCGCGACGAGTACCACGCGATCCTGGTCGGGATCCTGCGCGACGGCGTGGAGGCCGGCGAATTCGCGATCGACGACGTGGAGCTGACCGCGCTCTCGATCCTCGGCTCGTGCAACTGGACGTACCAGTGGTTCCGGCCGGGCGGGCGGCTCTCGGCCACCGAGGTCGCCGATGGCTTCCTCCGGGTGCTGCTCGGCGGGATCGGTCAGAGCTGATCCGCGCGAGCCGCCCCGCTTCAGCTCGTGAGTGGTCGGGCGTTTTCGAACGTCGCCTTCATCCGCTCGATCCAGGAGCTGAGTACGACCGGGGCGTCCGGAAGGCCGAGGGACGCCAGCTCGCGCCCGACCGGGTGCTGGCCGAGCGTGACCTGGACGCCCTCGCCGCCGATGACGACCTGGGAGCCCTCGCCGCCCTGCGTGAAGACCGTGCTGTGCGGCACCCCGTCGAGGAGCGAGTAGGTGGTCATCGGCGAGGGCGGGGTCGGGTCGGTGCCGCCGCGGGGAACTCGGACGGCTAGCGCCAGCTGACCGTCCATCCGGAGCGTCCACGTGCTCGACGTGTCGGTGTTCTCCACGTCGATCTGCTCGATGGTCTTCGGGAAGCCCCAGATCTTCAGGCCGGCCTCGCAGGTGAACGGCTGGTCGACCGGCAGGCGGGTGATGAACGTGCCGTCCTCGCCACCCGATCGCGGCCGGACGAAGAACGTCAGGCCGACCTCGTGGTAGGCGCCCAGATCGTTGTCCCGGTAGTCCACGAGGACGAGCGCGAGGTGGGCCCTGCCCGGCGTGGTCTCGACGATCTCGAACGCGTCGGTCGGCAGCAGGGCGGCTGCGGCCGTGGCGTCCACCTCGAACAGGACGGTGCCCGCGGACGCATCCCTGACCTGGACTGGCATCGTCACCGACTGGCCGGCGATCTGATGGGTCGTCATCACGACTCCTTCGGCAGACTAGAACACGTTCTACCTCAGGTTCGACGCTCGACGCAGCCGTTTGTGTGCTCTGCTGTTGCGCATGAACCGCATCACCGTCGCCGCGGTCGGCGTCCACGTGCTCGATATCCATGTCGTCGGCGTTCAATCGATCCCCGACGGGTCGGACGGCCAGCTGGTGGACACGATCAGGTTCTCCCCGGCGGGCACCGCGGGCGGTACCGCGCTGGTGCTCAGCCGCCTCGGAGCGGCCGTGCGGTCCTACGGCGCCGTCGGCACCGACCCGCTGGGCGACACGTTGCTGGCCGCCCTGGCGCGTGAAGGCGTCGACGTGAGCGGGCTGGCCCGTACCGAGGCCGCGCAGACGTCCGCCTCGGTCCTCCCGGTTCGCCCGAACGGCGACCGCCCGGCCTGGCACTGCATCGGTGCGAACGCCGCGTTCTCGCTCGACGGTGTGTCACTGGACGGCGTCGCTCATCTGCACCTGGGCGGGCCGGAGTTCTTCGGTGGGGACGCGGCCGGTGAGCTGCTCGCCCGGGCGCGGGCAGCGGGGGCGTCCACCTCGGTCGACGTCCTGGCGCCCGGCGACCCCGGCATGCTCGAGTGGATCGCGGCCGCGTTGCCGCACACCGACTACCTGCTGCCGAACGACGAGCAGGTCCTCGGTTTCACCGGTGCCACGGACCTGGCGGCGGGTGCCCGCGCGCTCGTGGAAGCCGGTGCGGGCTGCGTCGCGGTCACCCAGGGTGGGAAGGGTGCGCTGGTGGTGACCGCCGACGAGATCATCGAGGTACCCGCGTTCGCGATCGACGTCGTCGACACGACCGGGTGTGGGGACGCGTTCTCGGCGGGCTTTCTCCTCGGGCGCGCCGAGGGACGGTCGTTGGAGGCGTCCGCCCGGCTGGGGTGCGCGGCGGCGGCCCAGGTAGCACAGGGCCTGGGCACCGACGCCGGCGCCTACGACCTCGCCGCGGTCGACGCGTTCGCCTCCGCCACGCCCGCCCGCTGAGCGGATTGCATACGGGAGGGCTGGAGCCCTTGCAAATGCAATCTGCTTCGGCACCACAGAATCGCGGAAGGGTCTCGATGACGAGCAGCAGTGCCGGCCGGGTGGCCGGGAAGGTCGCGTTCATCACGGGTGCGGCGCGCGGACAGGGGCGTGCGCACGCGTTACGGCTGGCCGAGGAGGGCGCGGACATCATCGCGGTGGACCTCTGCGAGGACGTCGACACGGCCGGCTACCCGGGCGCCACCGAGGCCGACCTCGCCGAGACGGCGGCGGCCGTGGAGAAGCTGGACCGCCGGATCGTCACGGCGAAGGCCGACGTCCGGGAGCTGGGCGGGCTGCAGTCGGCGCTGGACCGCGGGGTCGCCGAACTGGGCCGTCTGGACATCGTCGTCGCGAACGCCGGGATCGCCGGGTCCGGCATGCCCACCGAGATGCTCGGCGACCACGCGTGGAACACGATGCTCGACATCAACCTCACCGGCGTCTGGCACACCGCGAAGGCGGCGGTTCCGCACCTGACCGGCCCGGACGGTGGTTCGATCATCCTGACGAGTTCGATGCTCGGGCTGCGCGGCGGCGGGTACATGGCCCACTACGCCTCGGCCAAACACGCGCTGGTCGGGCTGATGACGTCGCTGGCGAACGAGCTCGCGCCGCGCTGGATCCGGGTCAACTCGATCCACCCCGGCAACGTCCGGACGCCGATGGTCGACAATCCGCACTTCTTCCGCACGGTGCGCCCGGACCTGGCCGAACCGACGCTCGCGGACGCCGCCGAGGTGGTCGGACGCTTCCACCTGCTGCCGGTGCCGTTCCTCGATGCTCGCGACATCAGCAACGCCGTGCTGTTCCTCGCGTCCGAGGAAGCGCGGTACATCACCGGCGTCGCGCTGCCGGTCGACGCCGGAGCGGTAGCAAAGTTCTGAACAACCGGGCCCAGCCTGACTACTGGTAGCTGCGTTTCGGGACCGATATAGACGGTGAGTCTCACGGGTGGCCGGGCATTGCGGAGCGGCCGGCGCCGGCGGAGGCCTCGGTCGCGAGCAGCGGAAGCGTGCGCCACGGCACCAGCTGCGACAGCACGACGACGCTCGTCGACCGTGCGACGGCCTTCGAACTGTTGAGGTCCACCAGCGTCTGCTGGAGCGCTTCGTGGGAGCTCGCCGCGATCCGGCACAGCACGTCGCCGGTGCCGGTGGTCGCGTACGCCTCGAGGACGCCCGGGATCGCGACGAGGTCGGCCCGGACGGCGTCGATCGCGCCCTGGGCGATCTCCAGCGTGACGAACGCCTGCACGGCGAAGCCGGCGGCGGCGACGTCGATGTCCGGGCCGTAGCCGGTCACGACGCCGGTGTCCTCGAGGCGCCGGAGCCGCGCGGCGACCGTGGCCCTGGCGACGCCGGTCGTGCGCGAGAGCTCCAGGACGCCGATGCGTGGGTTCTGCCGCAGCGCGCGGAGGAGCGCGAGGTCCAAGGCGTCCATCTGGTCATCCTGTCCAGTAATGAGCCATCAAAGCTGTCCCGGCTGACCTGGATGAGCAGTCTGAGCTGCACATGTTGCGCAGGTAGCCACCGGACCAGAAGTATCAGATCGAGCACCGAGGAGGCGTGATGACACTGGAACAGCAACTCGTCGGCCTGGTCGAGTACGACGCGTCCGCCGACCCGTTCCCGGTCTCCGGCTGGGACGCGCTCGTGTGGGTCGTGGGCAACGCCCTCCAGACCACCCACTTCCTGCAGACCGCGTTCGGCATGGAGCTCGTGGCCTACTCCGGCCCGGAGACCGGCAACCGCGATCACCACGCGTACGTGCTGCGTTCCGGCGCCGCGCGGTTCGTCGTCAAGGGCGCCTACGACCCGTGGAGCCCGCTGGCGGACCACCACCGGACGCACGGCGACGGCATCCTCGACATCGCGCTCACGGTGCCGGACGTCGACCGCTGCATCACCCACGCCCGCGCCCAGGGCGCCACCGTGCTCGAGGAGCCGCACGACGTCAGCGACGAGCACGGCACCGTGCGGATCGCGACGCTGGCCACCTACGGCGATACCCGGCACACGCTCGTCGACCGCTCCCGGTACTCCGGGCCGTACCTGCCGGGGTACGTCGCCCGCGGGTCCGCGGTGGTCCCACCGGCCAAGCGCCTGTTCCAGGCCGTCGATCACGTCGTCGGCAACGTCGAGCTGGGCGCCATGGACGAGTGGGTCGGCTTCTACAACCGCGTCATGGGCTTCACCAACATGGCGGAGTTCATCGGCGACGACATCGCGACCGACTACTCCGCGCTGATGAGCAAGGTGGTCGCCAACGGCAATCACCGGGTGAAGTTCCCGCTGAACGAGCCGGCGCCCGGAAAGAAGAAGTCCCAGATCGACGAGTACCTCGAGTTCTACCGCGGGCCGGGCGCCCAGCACGTCGCGCTGGCCACGAACGACATCCTGACCACGGTCGACGCGATGCGCGCCGCGGGCGTCGAGTTCCTCGCCACCCCCGACTCGTACTACGAGGACCCGCAGCTCCGGGCCCGCATCGGTCAGGTCCGGGCACCGGTCGAGGAACTGCAACGGCGCGGCATCCTCGTCGACCGCGACGAGGACGGCTACCTGCTGCAGATCTTCACGAAGCCGACCGGGGACCGGCCCACGGTGTTCTTCGAGCTGATCGAGCGGCACGGCTCGCTCGGCTTCGGCAAGGGCAACTTCAAGGCGCTGTTCGAGGCCATCGAGCGCGAGCAGGAGCGCCGCGGCAACTTCTAGGTGAGCCGCTCGTCGACGAACAGGTCGAGCCCGGGCTCCTCGCCGCCGCCGTACCCGGAGAAGTCCGTGACGCCCGCTTCGCGCAGCGCTTCGACGTCGATGAACGTCTCTCCGGTGCGGTCGGCAGGCAGCCCGAGGATCACCATCGCGGCATCGGCCATGATCTCCGGGACTCGGGCGCGCTGCACGGTCTCGTCCCCGCCGAGCAGGTTCTGCACGGCCGCGGTCTTGATGACGGTCTCGGGCCAGAGGCAGTTGGCGGCGATGCCCGCCTCCCGGAACTCGGCGGCCCAGCCGAGGGTCAGGATCGTCATCCCGAACTTGGACAGCGCGTAGGCCGAGAACTGACCCAGCCATTGCGGCGCCAGGTTGACCGGCGGCGAGAGCGTGAGGATCCGCGGCCGGTCCGACTTCTTCAGGGCCGGGAGCGCGTTCTTCACCAGCAGGAACGACCCGCGCGCGTTGATCTGCTGCATCAGGTCGAAGCGCTTGACCGGCAGATCCTCGGTGCCGCTGAGGTTGATCGCGGACGCGTTGTTGACCACGATGTCGATCCCGCCGAACCGTTCGGCTGCCTGCGCGGCCGCGCGGGCGACGTCGTCCTCGTTGCGGACGTCGCCGACGACCGCGAGCGCCTGACCACCGGCGGCCTCGATCTCGGCGACCGCGGTGTGCACGGTGCCGGGCAGCCGTGGATCGGGCTGGTCGGTCTTCGCGAGGATCGTGACGTTCGCGCCCTGCCGGGCGGCGGCCACCGCGATCGCGAGCCCGATGCCGCGGCTACCGCCGGACATCAGGATCGTGCGGCCGGAAAGCGAGTCAGTGTTCATGCCAGCCCCAGGTGACGTGCGATGAGCATGCGCTGGACCTCCGAGGTTCCTTCACCGATCTCCAGAATCTTCGCATCCCGGTAGAACCGGCCGACCGCGTATTCGTTCATGAAGCCGTAACCGCCGAAGATCTGGGTGGCGTCGCGGGCGTTGTCCATCGCCGCGTTCGAGGAGACGAGCTTGGCGATCGACGCTTCCTTCTTGAACGGCTTCCCGGCGAGCATCTTCGCGGCGGCGGCGTAGTAGGCCAGCCGGGCGGTGTGCGTCCGGACCTCCATGTCCGCGATCTTGAACTGGATCGCCTGGTAGTGGCCGATCGGGTGGCCGAACGCCTGCCGGTCGCGGGCGTACCGCAGCGACTCGTCCACACAGCCCTGGGCCAGGCCGACCGACAGCGCGGCGATCGCGATCCGGCCCTCGTCGAGGATCGAGAGGAACTGCGCGTAGCCGCGGCCGCGATCCCCGACGAGGTTCGCGGCGGGCACCCGCACGTCGTCGAAGAAGAGCTCGTGGGTGTCAGAGCTCGACCAGCCGACCTTGGAGTACTTCGGGCCGACCGTGAAGCCCGGGGTGCCGGACGGCACCAGGATCGCGGAGATCTCCTTTTCGCCGGTCACCGCGGTGACCGTGACGAAGCTGGTGATGTCGGTGCCGGAGTTCGTGATGAAGGCCTTGGACCCGTTGATCACCCACTCGTCACCGTCGAGGCGTGCGGTGGTGCGCGTGGCGCCGGCGTCCGACCCGCCGCCGGGCTCGGTCAGACCGAACGCCCCCAGGCGCTCACCGGCCGCCAGCGACGGCAGCCATGTCGCCTTCTGCTCGTCGCTGCCGAACCGGTAGATCGGCATCGCACCGAGCGAGACGCCGGCCTCGAGCGTGATCGCGACCGACGAGTCGACGCGGGCGAGTTCCTCCAGGGCCAGGCAGAGCGCGAAGTAGTCGCCGCCCATCCCGCCGTGCTCCTCGGGGAACGGAAGCCCGAACAGCCCCATCGCGGCCATCTTCCGCACCAGGTGGTAGGGGAACTCGCCGCGGTCGTACAGGTCGCCGATGACCGGCGCGACCTCCTTCTGGGCGAAGTCCTCGACGGCCACGCGTAGGGCGGCGTGCTCCTCGGAGAGCTCAAGATCCATGGTCGGCTCCGGTTTCGATGGACATCAGGACGGCGTCCTTGGCGACGTTCGCGCCGACTCGGGCGCGGAGCCCGCTCACCGTGCCGTCCACCGGCGCGCTGAGCACGTGCTCCATTTTCATCGCTTCGACGACGGCGAGCGTCTGCCCGGTGGTGACGTGCTCTCCCTCGCTGACCGCGAGAACGGTGACGGCGCCCGGCATCGGCGACAGCACGGGCCCGCCGGATCCGGTGGCCGCGTCGCCGACGGCGTCCAGCGCTTCGTGCGGGTGGATCGCCCAGGACCGGCCGTCGCGTCCGATCCAGACGACACCGGACGGGTCGCGGGCGATCGCGTACGTGCGGGTCACACCGCCCTGGGTGTGCACGCCGCCGTGGCGGGTGCTGATCCGGATCGGTTCCCCGCCGTCGATCGAGATCTCGGCGTCGGACGCCCGGCCGCGGTACCGGACCTCGACGGTGTCGTGCCCGACCGCGAGCCGGCGGGTCGTCCACGCCGGACCGCCGAGCCGCCACCCACCCGGGATGTCGAACGGGTCGACGAGCGACCCGGACGGCTCGAGTTCCAGGAGCGCGATCCCGGTGGCGACGCCGACGACGTCGGCCGGCAGGTCCTGCGTCGTCAGCGATTCGAGACGACGGCCGACGAGGCCGGTATCGAGATCTCCCGCGCGGACGTCCGGGTCGGCGAGCAACGCCCGCAGGAAACCGATGTTCGTACCGAGCCCGAGCAGCACGGTGTCGGCCAGCGCGGCGTCCAGGCGCCGCAGTGCCTCGGCCCGGTCGGTGCCGTAGGCGATGACCTTCGCCAGCATCGGGTCGTAGTCCGAGCCGACGTAACCGCCCTCGGCGATCCCCGAGTCGACCCGCACGCCGGAGGGTTCCCGCAGCGCCAGGATCCGGCCCCCGGTCGGCAGGAAACCGGCGGCCGGGTCCTCGGCGTAGATCCGGGCCTCCACGGCATGGCCGTTCGGCGTCAGCTCGGCGGGCCACGGCGCGCGTTCCCCGGCCGCCACCCGCAGCTGCGCCTCGACCAGGTCGACGCCGTACACCTCCTCGGTGACCGGGTGCTCGACCTGCAGCCGGGTGTTCATCTCCATGAAGAACCAGTCGTCGGGCCGGTCCCCGGCGACGATGAACTCGACCGTGCCCGCGCCCACGTAGCCGCAGGCCCGCGCGGCCTCGCAGGCCGCGGCGCCCATCGCCTCCCGCTGCGCTTCACGCAGCAGCGGCGAGGGCGCTTCCTCGATGATCTTCTGGTGGCGGCGCTGCAGCGAACATTCGCGTTCACCCAGGTGGACGACGTTCCCGTGGGCGTCGGCGAGCACCTGGATCTCGATGTGGCGGGGGGTGGTGATCAACCGCTCGACGAGCAGCGTGTCGTCCCCGAACGAGCTGCGGGCCTCGCGGCGGGCGCTCGCGATCGCGGCGCGGACGTCGTCGGCGGCGTGGACCTCGCGCATGCCCTTGCCGCCGCCGCCCGCCGAGGGCTTCAGCAGCACCGGGAAGCCGGTCTCGGCCACGGCGGCGACCAGCTCGTCGTCGGACAACCCGGCCGCGTCCGAGCCGGGGACGACCGGCACCCCGGCCTTGGCGACGGTCTGTTTCGCACGGATCTTGTCGCCCATCGCGTCGATCGCGGACGACGGCGGGCCGATGAACACGACGCCCGCCGTCTCGCAGGCGGCGGCGAAGTCGGTGTTCTCGGACAGGAAGCCGTAGCCGGGGTGGATCGCCTCGGCGCCGGTGGCCCGTGCGGCGTCGAGGATCGCGTCGATCGACAGGTACGACTCGGCGGCGGGCGGTGGTCCGATCCGGACCGCGACGTCGGCGGCGGTGACGTGCGGGGCGTCCGCGTCGGCGTCGGAATACACCGCGACCGACCGGATGCCGAGCCGGCGCAGCGTGCGGATGACGCGGACCGCGATCTCTCCGCGGTTGGCGACCAGAACGGTAGAGAACAGCGTGTCGGAGGTCATGGCCCTCACATCCGGAAGACGCCGAAGGCGGGGTCGGCGAGCGGCGCGTTGGCGGCGATCGACAGGGACAGGCCGAGGACCGTGCGGGTGTCGGCCGGATCGATGACGCCGTCGTCCCAGAGCCGGGCGGTGGCGTAGTAGGGATGGCCCTGGGTCTCGTACTGGGCGCGGATCACGTCGGGATCCGTGTTGCCCACCGTGCTGAGAACGGTGGCGGCCTGTTCGCCGCCCATCACCGAGATCCGCGCGTTGGGCCACAGGAACAGGGCGCGGGGGGAGTACGCCCGGCCGCACATCGCGTAGTTGCCCGCGCCGAACGATCCGCCGAGAACGACGGTCAGCTTCGGCACCCGGGTCGTCGCGACCGCGGTCACCATCTTCGCGCCGTGTTTCGCGATGCCGCCCGCCTCGTACTCGCGGCCCACCATGAACCCGGTGATGTTCTGCAGGAACACCAGCGGGATCCCGCGCTGGTCGCACAGCTCGATGAAGTGCGCGCCCTTGAGCGCGGACTCGCTGAACAGCACGCCGTTGTTCGCGACGATGCCGACCGGGTGGCCGTGGATGTGGGCGAACCCGGTGACCAGCGTGGCGCCGTAGTCCGGCTTGAACTCGGCGAACCGGGAGCCGTCGACGATCCGCGCGATGACCTCCCGGACGTCGTACGGGATGCGCGGATCCGTCGGCACGGCCCCGTACAGCTCCGCCGGGTCGACCACCGGTTCCTCGGTCGGAACGCGCTCCCACGGCGTCGGTGCCCGTGGCCCGAACGTCTCGACGATCGAGCGGACGAGCCGCAGCGCGTCCGCGTCGTCGTCGGCCAGGTGATCGACGACGCCCGACGTCTTCGCGTGCAGGTCGCCGCCGCCCAGGTCCTCGGCGCTGACGACCTCGCCGGTCGCGGCCTTCACCAGCGGCGGGCCACCGAGGAAGATCGTGCCCTGGTTGCGGACGATCACCGCCTCGTCGGACATCGCCGGGACGTACGCTCCGCCCGCCGTGCAGGAGCCCATCACGGCCGCGATCTGGGGAATGCCCTTGCTGGACAGCTGCGCCTGGTTGAAGAAGATCCGGCCGAAGTGGTCGCGGTCGGGGAACACCTCGTCCTGTTTCGGCAGGAACGCTCCGCCGGAGTCGACCAGGTAGATGCACGGCAGCCGGTTGTGCAGCGCCACCTCCTGCGCCCGCAGGTGCTTCTTCACGGTCACCGGGTAGTAGGTGCCCCCCTTGACCGTGGCGTCGTTGGCCACCAGGACGCACTCCCGGCCGGCCACCCGCCCGACGCCGGTGATGATCCCGGCGCCGGGGGCCTGATCGTCGTAGAGGCCGTTCGCGGCCAGCGGCGACAGCTCCAGGAACGGCGAGGACGGGTCGACGAGCATGTCCACGCGGTCGCGGGGGAGCAGCTTGCCGCGCTCGACGTGCCGGATCCGCGACTTCTCCGGCCCGCCGAGCCGTGCGGTGGCGAGCCTCGCGTTCAGGTCGGCGACGAGCGCACGGTGCGCTTCGGCGTTGCGGGCGAACTGCGCGCTGCCCGGATCGACCCGGGTGGGCAGCGGCCGGGTGGCCGTCGTCATGAGGTGGCTCCGTCCGCGGCGATCCAGGCCGGTGGGCGTTTCTCGCGGAACGCGCGGATGCCCTCCTGGCCCTCCTCACCGGCGAAGAACGCCGCGGACATCGCGTTCATCGCGGCGAAGTCGTCGGCGAGCGAACTGGGGCGGGACCGGCGGAGCAGCGATTTGGTGCCGGCGAGCGCACCCGGAGCGGCCAGCCGCAGCATCGCGACGTAGCGGGCCACCTCGGCGTCGAGGGCCTCGGCCGGAACGCTCTTGTTCAGCAGCCCGATGTCGGCGGCGCGGGCGGCGTCGAACGTCTCGCCGGTGAGGAACAGTTCGCCAGCCGCGCGTGGCAGTAGCCGGGGGAGCACGGTCACCGAGATCACCGCGGGCACCAGCCCGAGCCGGACCTCGCTGAACCCGAACGTGCAGGTGTCGGTCGCGATCGCGATGTCGCAGGCGGCGATGAGGCCGACACCACCCGCGCGGGCCGGTCCGGCGAGCCGCGCGAGGACCGGCTTCGGCGAGCTCCAGATCGTCTCCAGGATGCGGGGTACCTCGTTGATGCCCTGCTGATTGGCGTCGGCGCCCTGGGACTCCTTCAGGTCCATGCCCGAGCAGAACACGCTGCCGGTGTGGGTGAGGACGAGGACACGCGCGGCGTCATCGTCGAGCGCGGCGTCGAGGTGGTCGATCAGCTCGCGGCGGAGCTGCGCGGACAGCGCGTTCCGGTTGGCCGGCGAGTCGAGCGTGATCGTCGCGACGCCGTCGGCGGTGTCGCGGTGGACGAGCGTCATTCGGTGGCCTCCCCGGCGAGGGCGGTGACGGTGCGCGACGGGCTGGGACGGCCGAGCTTCCCGGCCATCCAGACGCTGGTCTCGACCAGCTTGTTGAGGTCGACGCCGGTCTCGATGCCGAGACCGCGCAGCTGCCACAGCAGGTCCTCGGTCGCGAGGTTGCCGGTCGCGCTGCGGGCGTACGGGCAGCCGCCGAGGCCGCCCGCGGACGCGTCGACGATCGTGACGCCGCGGCGCAACGCCGCGAGCGTGTTGGCCAGCGCCTGCCCGTACGTGTCGTGGAAGTGCACCGCGAGGCTCTCGATCGGGATGTCCGCGCCGGTCAGCGCGTCGAGCACGGCGACCACGCGACCCGGCGTGCCGACGCCGATCGTGTCGCCCAGGCTGAGTTCGGTGACGCCCAGCGCGGTGAGGCGCCGGGCGACGTCGACGACCTGGGCGATCGGCACCTCGCCCTCCCACGGGTCGCCGAACGCCATCGAGACGTACGCGCGGACGCCGAGCCCCTCGTCGCGGGCCCGCGCGACGACCGGGGCGAACATCGCCAGCGACTCGTCCACCGAGCGGTTGAGGTTGCGGCGGGCGAACGACTCGGTGGCGCTGGCGAACACCGCGATGTCGCGGACGCCGAGCGCCAGCGCCCGCTCCAGCCCGCGCTGGTTGGGCACGAGCACCGGGTAGCGGACACCGTCGGTGGGCTTGAAAGTCTCCAGCAGCTGCTCGGCGTCGGCGAGCTGGGGCACCCACTTCGGGTGCACGAAGCTCGTCGTCTCGACCAGCGTGTGGCCGGCGTCGGCGAGACGCTCGACGAACTCGGCCTTCACCGCGACCGGCAGCACGGCCGCTTCGTTCTGCAGGCCGTCACGCGGCCCGACCTCGCAGATCGTGATGCGGGACGGCAGGCCGTCCAGACGGGTGACGCCGTACTCCGGGTCGGTCAGCACGCTGTTCACCGTAACTGACCGCTCGTACGGTCAGCAAGATACCGGTAGGGTGGACGTGTGGCCGATCGAACTCCCCGCGCGAGCTCGCGCGACGCGATCCTGCGTGTCTTCGCCGAGCAGGTGGCGGCCCGCGGTTACGCCGATACCAGCCTCGGCGACGTCGCGGCGGAACTCGGCCTGAGCAAAGGCACGATCGTCCACCACTTCCGGAGCAAGGAAGCGCTGCTCGGCGAGGTACACGTGGCCTACTTCGGCCGTCGTTTCGCCGAGGCGGAGTTCATCCTCGCCGAGCTGGACGACCCGGTCAGCCGCCTCGTCGCGATGATCTACGCGCTGCTGGCCGCGCACCGTGACGACCGCGCGGCCAGCCTCGCCTGCCTGCGCGAGCTGGTCAGGTACTTCGAGGGCGAACTGAACGACTACGTGCGCACGCAGCGGACCGCGTACACGCAGATCGTCGTGGACATCGTGCGCGACGGTGTGCAGCGAGGACTGCTGCACACCGAGGACCCGCAGATGTCCGCGCTGCAGATCTTCGGCATGTGCAACTACGCCTGGACCTGGTACCGCCCGGACGGTCCGCAGTCGGTCGAGCAGATCGCCGCGCGGTTCGCCCGGGACATCCTCGGCGGCCTGACCCACTCCGCCGGTGACCACGCCGACCTGGCCGAGCGGATCGCGCACGCGGTGGAGACCGTGCGACGGGCGCCCGGGCGGGCGCCCGTCAGGGAGAACGTCGCGTAACCGCGGTCAGTCGTGGGGTCAGTCGTGGGTTCCGGCCCGTTGCCGGGTGCGGGTCCGGCGGTAACTCCAGACGACCAGCCCGAGGACGATGAACCCGGACAGGATCAGGCTGGTGCCCGCGCTCCAGCCCGCGAACGGCAGCCAGTCGACGAGACCCCAGGCCACGCCGGCGCCGATCAGCCACAGGCCGCCCGCGATCGAGGCGGCGATCCGCAGCGGCGACGACACGCTGTCGTCCGCGGCCCGCAGTGCCCGGCGGCGAACCGGGACCACGTAGCGGTCCACGGCGGGGAACTCGGTGGCCAGCACGAGCAGCCCGGCGAGCACGATCAGGAGCCCGGGACCGGGGAGAACCAGGAGCAGAACGCCGACAGCGACCAGCACGACGCCGACCACGGCGACGATCACTCGTTTCACGGCCTCCCCTTCCTACCGTTTCATTCTCTCGCGAGCGCGATGTCCGCCCGCGAACGGGTCGGGCCGTTGTGGGTGCTCACAACCGTGCCCCCGAAACTTTGGATCCGCCACACCGCCACGACGCCGGGCTCGGCTGCATCATGAGTGCTCTTCCGGCCGCAGCGTGGAGGTCGACGGGTACATGGACACTTCTCCCCTGATCACGGTCGGCCTGCCGATCGCGCTGGCGATCATCATGTTCGGCCTCGGTCTCTCGCTCACCCCCGCCGACTTCCGCCGGGTGGCGAAGACGCCCCGTGCGGTGACCGTGGCGCTGGTGCTCCAGGTCGTGGTCCTGCCGCTGGTCGCGTTCGGCCTGGTCAAGGCGTTCGACATCGACCCGCTGCTCGCGGTCGGCGTCATGCTGCTGGCCGCCTCGCCCGGCGGGACGACCGCGAACCTGTTCAGCCACCTGTTCCGCGGCGACGTCGCGCTCAACGTCTCGCTCACCGCGATCAACTCGGTCCTCGCCGCCGTGACCCTGCCGCTGATCACGAACTTCGCGATCGACCACTTCGGTGCCGACGGCGAACTCGGGCTCCAGATCGACAAGGTCGTTCAGGTGATCGCGATCGTGCTGGTCCCGGTCGGGATCGGGATGCTGGTTCGCCGCCGCTCCGAGGCGTTCGCCGCCCGCGCCGACCGCCCGGTCCGGGTGTTCTCGATCGCGGTGCTGGCCCTGGTGGCGCTCGGCGCGCTGTTCGGCGAGCGGGAGAACCTGGCCGGCTACGCCCGCGAGGTCGGGCTGATCACCGGGCTGTTCTGCCTGGCGAGCCTGACGATCGGGTACGCCGGCGCCCGGCTGCTGCGCCTCGACGAGCGGCAGGCGATCGCCTGCTCGATGGAGGTCGGCATCCACAACACCACGGTGGCGCTGACGATCGCGTTGAGCGTCCTGGACAGCACCGAGGTCGCGATCCCCGCCGCCGTCTACTCGGTGCTCATGTACATCCTGGCCACCGCGTTCGGGTTCCTGATCACCCGGCGGCGGGCGGCGGCGACGGCCGACGCGGAGCAGCCTCAGGCGCGGTGACCGGGCGGGCGGCCGAGGGCGGCCAGCGCCGCGTGCAGGAGCAGGAGGTCGTGGCTGCGACCGGTGTCCAGGCCGGTCAGCGCGGTGACCCGGCGCAGCCGGTAGTCCACGGTGTTCGGATGCACCTGGAGCCGGGCCGCCGTCTCCCGGCGATCGAGCGCGCACCGCAGGAACGCCTGCAGCGTGTCCAGGAGGTCCGGGCGCTCGGCGACCGGGCGCAGCAGCGCGGCCAGCTGCGCGTGCGCGGCGCCGGGACGGCTGAGCTGGTATTCGAGCAGGACGTCGGACAGCCGGTGGACACCCGGGCCGCGACCGGCCGTGGACGCCACCTGCCGCACCTCCGCGGCCAGCCGGGCGGCGTCCGGAACGCCGTCCGACTCGGCCTCGGCGGCGCCGACGGTCAGCGTCACGCCGCACTGGCGGGACAGCCGGTCGACGAGGTCGGCCAGGTCGCGCCAGTGCGCCGCGGTCAGCGCGTCGGCGGGCACCGGCATCGGCAGCAGCACGAGCCCACCGTCGGCGGCCAGCGTCACCAGAGCCGTTCCCCGGGTCTGGTGGCGCAGCTCCGCGCGTAACCGGCGGACCTTCCGGCGGGCCGCGATCAGCGGGTCGACGCCCGGCGCGGTCTCGTCCGGATGACGGCCGACGGCGACGCTGAGCACCAGGTAACCGGGGGGCAGGGCGACACCGGCGCGGGCTGCGGCCTCGCCGGCGGGCTTCCCGTCCAAAAGGGCGTTGAGCAGTGTTTGTTCGGCGTCCCGGTCCGCACTCCAGGAAGCCTGGGCCACCCGCAGGTAGCCGTCCAGCACCGCGGCGGTCACCGGCTGCAGGAGCGTCAGTAGCTGACCGGGGAGCTGGGCGACCGCGGTCGGATCCTCGTGGTGGTCCACCTCCCGCAGGAACGCGTCGACCAGGTACCGGGCGCCGACGAAGTACGCGCCGAGCACCGCGTCGAGCGGGACGCCCTCCTCCGCGCGGCGGATGGCCGATTCCCGCAGCGCGGCCAGGTCCCCGCTGTCCGGCGGGCCGCCGTCGCGCACGAACGCGGCGAACCCGCGCAGCGCGCGCTGCACGACCTGGACGATGTCCCGCCGCAACTGCTCGGGCGGCAGCGTGGAGTAGACCGGGAGCCGCTCGACCAGCTCGGCGACGATCGCCGGGGCGAGGTCGTGGATCGATCGGGTCAGCCATTCGTGGAGCCGCGGCGTTCCGCGTCGGACGGGCACGACGTTGTCCGCGGTCACGATCCGCCTCCTGAGCCGGCCGTGCGGCGGCACTGCCGCACTGGCCAGGACAATCTACCGGCGGGTAACGCGTTACTCCCGTTCTTCGACGAGTCGCTGCAAGTTGTCGAGTGAGGTCTCCAGCATGCTGAGCGGCACGACCGGCCAGCTCAGGATCGTCAGGATCTTCGGGTGGACGCCGCTCCAGTCGCAGTAGGACGTGACCTCGGTGGTGTCGGTACCGACCGGAGTGAGCGTGTAGCCGTAGGTGTGGCCGAGCGGGCGCCCGTCTACCTCGCCCGGCTGCCAGGCGATCGCGGCTTCCGGCGTGAACGCGACGACGGTGTTCTGCACGGTGTACTTGCCCATCGGCAGGTCGCCGAGCGGCTCCCGGTCCATGTTCATGATGAACATGTCGCCGACCGCGGTGAGCCGGCGTGAGCCATCGGCGGCCATCAACATTCCGGATCCGTCGATCGCGACGTGGCCGTCGGGATCACTGATCACGGCGAAGATTCGGGCCGCGGGAGCGGCGATCCGGCGGGTGGTGGAGATGCGCTGTTCCAGGGGTTCGGTCATGGCAGCCGCTCCTTTGCGGTCAAATCCGACCTCGGTTCGGGTCATCGTGGCGTGACCGGCGGGTCTTGCTGGAGGCAACGTGACGGAGGTAACTTTCTAATCTCAGGATTGACTTATATAAGTGGGAGCTGGTCATGACGGTTGCCGAGGTAATGGCCGAGCTGGCCGCGCTGGAGGACCCCAAGACCCGCGCGGTGAACGAGAAACACGGTGACGACCACGGCGTGAACCTCGGCACGCTGCGCGCGGTCGCCAAGCGGCTCAAGACGCAGCAGGACCTCGCGGTGGCGCTGTGGGGGACCGGCGACGGCGCGGCCCGTCTGCTGGCGCTGCTGATCTGCCGCCCGAAAGCGTTCGCGCGGGCCGAGCTGGACGCCATGCTGCGCGAGGCGCGCACGCCGAAGGTGCAGGACTGGCTCGTGAACTACGTGGTGAAGAAGACCCCGCACGCCGAGGAACTGCGCGTGACCTGGTTCGCGGACCCGGACCCGGTGGTGGCCAGCGCCGGCTGGGCGCTGACCACCGAACGGGTGGCGAAGAACCCCGCGGGCCTCGACCTGATCGGTCTGCTCGACCTCATCGAGGCGACGATGAAGGACGCGCCGGATCGGCTGCAGTGGGCGATGAACCACTGCCTGGCGCAGATCGGGATCGAGCACCCCGAACACCGCGCCAGGGCGATCGAGATCGGGGAGCGGCTGGAGGTGCTGAAGGACTATCCGACGCCTCCGAACTGCACGTCGCCGTTCGCGCCGATCTGGATCACCGAGATCGTGCGCCGGAGAGTCGCGCCCAGCCGGTGACGATGAGGGCCAGCGCGGTGATGTAGGTCGCCATGATCAGCACCGGCTGCCCCGGCACGCCCACGTCGGCGGCGTCCAACCCGATGAGGAAGTCGGAGACGAGGAAGAACGCGCCGCCGGCCGCCACCCGCGGCGACACCCCGACCGCCGCGGCGGCCATCGCGCTCAGGACCAGGCTGTAGACCAGCACCGGGACGCGCAGGTCACCGAGCTGCTCCCACAGCAGCGCGTTGGCGAGTGCCCAGAGCAGGCCGTACAGGGCGAACGCCCACCACCGCGCCCGGGCGCGACGCAGGAACGCGACCGTCAGGCAGATCTGGGTGCCGAGGAAGCAGGCCATGCCGAGCAGGAACGCCACGTCGTCGTCGACCAGGAGCGCGACGTCACCCGCGGTGGCGAAGCCGAGCGCCACGACGACGAGGTCGATCTTGGCGCGGCGGATCAGGTAGACGGCGAGCAGGGGAGCGAGGAGCGGCTTGGCCACCCATTGCAGGGCGGTCCAGTCGGCGGCGACGGCGACGAGCTCGACGGCTGCCGCTACGAGGAAAAACATGAGGGCGAGGTGCACCGGCGGACAGTACCGGGTAACCGAACGCCGGGAGGTTCACAGAGCGAACCGGGGGCAACCGGAGGTCACCGAGGACGGGCGCTCCGTCGTCATCTCCGGCGTCCGTGGCCTGCTAGCCCTGGACGTGCGTTGGTGATCCGCCTGCGGGCGTCGAGACGTAGGCGAACGGGCCCCTGACGTTGCCGTTGAACCGCTCGGCGGCTTCCAGCGCGATCTGGAGCCGTCGGCGTGGGCTCATCCGGGTGCGCGCGGTGGCGTACAACGCCCCCAGCGCCACCTCGTCCCCGGAGCCGACCGCGTTGTAGCCCTGGGCTGACTCCCCGATCTGGTAGTCGGAGTCCACGTAGAACAACCGGCCTGCGACGCCGACGAGGAACACGCCGCCCGTTTCGCGCTCGTTCTCCTTACTGGCCCAACCTCCGGCCTTGAGACAGTCACGCACGCCGTCGACGAACGTGGTGGCCATGAAGCGATCCAGGTCGCCGGTGGGTGGCTCCGGGGGTGTCCATGCCCAGCGGATGAGCTGGCCCATGCGGAAACTGGTGGTGAAGCCGAACGCGTAGGCGCCGGTCGTGAAGACCTTCGCGTCGGCGCGCGGGTGGACGACGTAACCGGAGACGCCGGCGGAGTCACCACCGATGTGGACAACGCCGTGATGCGTGATGCCGACGATGGCGGTCATCCGATCTCCTTCGATCGTGTGATCAGGTGCAGACGCACGACGCTCTCCACCCCACCATCAGACGCAACCCGGTGCGTTTTCTCGCGGTATATCTTCGTCGCCGATATATTGCTCGCCATGACGCTCCTTCGGAACGTGTGGCCGGCGGGTGATCTCGCGTGAGCGGACGGCTCGAACGACGATATCGGCGACTGCTCCGGGCCTATCCGGCGCACTACCGCGCCGCGCGTGGCGACGAGCTGGTCGACACCTATCTGGACACCGTCGGGCCGGACCGGAGGTGGCCCGATCTGCGGGACGCCGCCGACGTCCTGGCCGGCGGCGCCCGGGCGCGCCTGCGGGCCCGGGAGGCGTCCGGGCTGCCGGGCGGGGTGTCGATCGCCGCGGTCCTCGCGCTGGCTGCCGGGTCGATCCTGTCCACCGTCTGGCTGCTGGGAATCGAGCTGGCCTCGCCGCCGGCCCACCACCGCGCCGGGCACGCGTTCGGGCCGTTTCGCACGTTGGCGGGGGTCGCCTGGACGGCGTGGCTGGGGGCGGCGGCCCTGTTCGCGCTCCGGCCCGGACGGTGGTGCCGGTGGCTGGTCGGCGTGGCGGTCGTGCTGATCGCCGCTGCGCGACCGGTCGGCATGGCGGTCACCGGCGCCTGGGAGCCGTACCAGATGTGGGGCAACCCCTCCGTGCCGTCGCTGGTCGCGCTCGTGCCGCACCTGGCGCTCGGGTTCCTCGCGCTGGCCGTGCCGACCCGGCCGGGGCGGGTGGTGCGGTGGATGCCGCTCCTCGCGGCGCTCGTGCCGCTCGGTGTGTCCGGGGGATGGGGCAGCGGCTGGACCTACGCGACGCTCGCGCCGTCGGTCTTCGCGCGGGTGGCGACGCTGCTGCTGGTCGCGGCGGTAGCGGTCGCGATCCACCTGCTGGTCCGGCGGGACGCGCGGGCCGCGTGGGTTCTCCCGGCGGTGCTGCCACCGCTGGTGCTGCTCGCCGTGGACCCGATCATCGGGTTCGGCGTCCGGCTCTCCCACGGCGACCCGCTGGCCGTCCCGATCTGGTTCGAGCGGTCGACGGTCAGCGTCGTGCTGACCGTCCTGACGCTGGGGCTGCTGTCGCTGGCGATCACTGTCTCCGGCCACCGGGGAAGGCATCACGCGGCAGCGACCGACCGCGGCTGACTCTTCCGCGCGGACCGTTCGGCCAACCGCGTTCCGGCTGGCGGCCGCTGAACCTTCCCTGGCCGCGGCCGCACGCGACTGCGACCGGGTCGAGGTGATGGCGCAGCTGCTCGCTGCCGACGCTCCGTGCGACGAGGACGCCGTGCTCGGCGGCGCTGCGATCATGGGCATGGGGCGGCGGGGGTGCGGGGTGGAATCGGTGTGGACACCACGAGCGAGCTGTGCGTCTGACCGTGGAGCAGGAACTGGTCGAGGACGGCTTCGAGGTCCTCGAGGTGTGGCACGTGCACCTTGAGGAGGAAGCAGTCCTCGCCGGAGATCCGGTGACACTCGCTGACCTGGGGCGTGCGGGCGGCCAGCTCGGCGATCTTGGGAAGCTGCCCGGGGCCGGGCCGGATCCGCACCCAGGCCGCGACCGGCAGACCGATCGCGGCCGGGTCGATGTCGAGGCGGTAGCCCCGGATCACACCGGCCTGCTCGAGGCGGGCCAGGCGCTCCCGGACGGCGGGCGCCGACATTCCGACCCGGCGAGCCAGTTCGGCGGCGCTGGCCCGCGGGTCGCTGCTGAGAGCGTCCAGCAGCCGCCGGTTGACGTCGTCCAGCAGTGACTTTCCGTCCGGTGGCCCGGACGGCGGCCGTGCCTTCCGAAGAGCCATGAATCGCGCTCCTTTGCCTTCGATCGCGTATGGCACTGCGGTTCCGCCTTCTCGACGATAGAGGCGTGGAAACGCGCCGGGTGCCGCCGCACGTGTACTTCGTGGTGAGCGCGGTGTTCCACTACCTCGGACCGGCGTTCGCGGTGCTGCTGTTCGCGCGTATCGACGCCCTGGGCGTGGCGTGGTTGCGGATCGCGTCCGCCGCGGTCGTGTTCGCCGCCTGGCGTCGGCCGTGGCGGGTCTGGCGGTGCCTCGACCGGCCGACGCGATGGCTGCTGACCGCCTGGGCCGCCGTGCTGGCGGCGATGAACAGCGTCTTCTACCTGGCGATCGACCGGCTTCCGCTCGGCACGGTCGCCGCCATCGAGTTCCTGCCCGTCATCCTGCTGGCCGCGGTGGCCGCGCGCACCGGCCGGAACATCGTCGCGCTGGTCGCCGCCGTCGGAGGGGTGTACCTGCTCACCGACGTCCGCCTGGTCGCCGAGCCGCTCGGCATCGCGTACGCCGCCGCCAACGCCGTGCTGTTCGCGCTCTACATCGTCCTCGGGCACCGCGTCGCCCGCAGCCGGCAGGTCGCCGGCATCGACGGCCTCGCGCTCTCCATGCTGATCGCCGCGGTGATCGCCCTGCCGCTGGGCATCCGGCAGGCCGCACCGGCTTTCGGCGATCCGATCGTGCTGGCCGCGGCCGTCGGCGTGGGGATCTGCTCGTCGGTGATCCCGTACGTGAGTGACCAACTCGCGATGGCCCGCCTGCCCCGCGCTACGTATGCGCTCATGGTGTCGCTGCTGCCGGCGACGGCCACGCTCGTCGGCGTCCTCGTGCTCACCCAGATCCCGACCGCCACCGAGATCGTCGGGGTGCTCCTGGTGGTCGCGGGGGTGGCGCTCCACCGGGAACGGTCACCCGAACCGGACGGCGGGGTTCCTACGTACAGCGCAGGATCGCGGCGCGGCTCGTGACCATAAACGCTCCGTGGTCGCTCACCTGCGTCCGGATCAGCGCGCGGGCCTCGGCGACCACGGCGTCCCAGGCGGGTCCGGCCCGCATCCCGACCGACCTCGGCGACCAGCTGGCCAGGTAGTCGCCGACGACGTCGGGGTCGTGGACCGCGAACGATCGCCCCGCGTCGATCACGGCCACCGCGTCGAAGACCGTGCCGAAGAGGTCCCGGGCCCGCAGCGTGTCGAATCGGCGGACCTCCCGGTCCGGGTCCCTCCGGACGCCGGCGACCCGGTCGGCGGCGGTCGCGAGGACCTGTTTCAGCTCGGACGTGTGGCCGGCGCCGTTGGTGGCGATCATCGCGCGGCCGCCGGGCTTCACCACCCGGCGGAGCTCGGCGGCGGCCCGGTCCAGATCGGGCACGTGGTAGAGGACGTGCAGGCTCATCGCGACGTCGACGGACGCCGACCGCACCGGCAGCGCCTGCACGTCGGCGATCGCGACGGGCGCGTGGGTGGCCGCTGTTCGTGCCATCCCGGCGGAGAGGTCCACGCCGATCAGCGTTCCGGCGTGCCCTCGGGCGCGAAGCGCGGCAAGAAGGGCGCCGTTGCCGCATCCGATGTCGAGGATCGTCTCGGTGTCCTGTACCGCGGCGGTCCGGAGGACCGTGTCGACCAGGGGCGGTCCGGGCTCCAGCCGCCACAGGGCCTGGCGGGCAGCGAGGCGGCGGTGGTCGGAGTACTGCTCGCGCACGAGATCGGCGTCCGAAATGGATTCGCTGTCGTCGAACATCGGATTCACCACCTAACGAGGCCGGGCCCGAACCGGCGCGGGTCCGCGCGTCGGAGTCCGGCGGAAGGAATCTCGGTGTGAGTGCGTTCGCGTTGATCCACGGTGCCGGCGATACCGGCTGGTACTGGCATCTGGTCGAGGAAGAGCTTCGCCGTCGCGGGCACGACGTCGTCGCGCCGGATCTGCCGGGCGACGACGACGCGCTGACCCTCGACGACTACGCCGACGCCGTTGTCGACGCGGCGGACCCCATTCTGGACACGAATCGCGATCTCGTGGTCGTCGGACAGTCCTTCGGCGCGTTCACCGCTCCGCTGGTCGCCGCGCGTCGCCCGGTCCGGGCGCTGGTGCTGGTGGCCGGCATGGTCGCCGCCCCCGGAGAGCCACCCGACCAGTGGTGGAGCGCCACCGGGTACACCGAGGCGGTCCGTGCCCAGGCCGCCGTGGACGGCGGGCTCACCGGCAACAGCGACCCGTACGTCTCGTTCTACCAGGACGTTCCCCGCGAGCTCGCCGCGCTGGCGCTCAGCCGCGAGCGGGCGCACCCGTCGCCGACGGCGTCCGGCCGGCCGTGGCCGCTCGACGCCTGGCCGGACGTGCCGACCCGGTTCGTGCTGTGCACCGAGGATCGGTTCTTCCCGGCTGCCTATCTGCGCCGCGTCGTCACCGAACGCCTCGGTGACGTGCCGATCGACGAGATCGCGGCGAGCCACTGCGTCGCGCTCAGCCGCCCCGCGGAACTCGCCGACCTGCTCGCGGCCCCGGTCGAGGCCTGACGGGCGCCGGGCATGCGTGCGACCGCGTTCAGTCCTTGTGGCCGACGATGTTGATGACGTTTCCGTCCGGTGCGCGGACGAAGAACCGGCGGACGCCCCACGCCTCGGTGGTGAGGGGGTGGACGATTTCGTACCCCTGCCGCTGGGCTTCGGCGTACGCGCCTTCGAGGTCGTCGGTGTGCACGGAGATGACCGAGTCCTCGGGGGCGGTCGCGTCGCCGGTCACCAGTTGGACGTGCGCATCGCTGTCGGGAGACGCGTAGCGGGCCACCCATCCCAGGTTGAACTCCTCGGTCTTCAGCCCGAGAAAGTCGGCGTAGAAGCTCTTCGCTTCGTCGATGTCAGCCACGGGGAGGTTGGTCGTGATGCGGAGCGAGCGCATGCGTTTCTCCTGGGCGTAGGCCGCTGTGATTGCTCGCCACGCTAACGGTCGCCGACGCCGGCTGCCTTGGACGAATCGGAGAAGCGCGGATCCGCGACACGCGTGGTACCGATGCGGTCCCGCTCCAGCTCGGAGTGGGCCCGCCGGACCGCCTCCGGGACGTCCACGTGCGCGATGAAGCCGCGACCGGCCGGGCCGTACCCGGCCGGGTCGTCGGTGAGCCGGGGGATCTCGCCCATCAGCAGGGAGAAGTACCGCTCCGGCGGCCACATCCCGAGCGGTGGCGACAGGTAGCCGAGGTCGGCGTCGACCATCGTCCGGTGCGCGGCGAAGTTCACCACGCGGGTGTCCGGGGCGTGCAGCCGGAAACATGCGTCCATCCGCAGCTGCATGGACGCGTCTTGGATCAGCACGACCCGCCGGTGCGGCACCCGTGCGGCGGCGAGGACCGCGAGCGCGTTCCGGACGTTGTTGCCGCAGTTCGTCGACTCGGTCTCCAGGAGGTCGGCGCGGACGCCGTGGCGCTCGCGCAGGTACCGGTCGAACAGCGCGGCCTCGGTGTGCTCACCGACGTCGTCCCAGTGCAGGTGGGTGCGGGCCGCCTCGTACAGCGCGTCGGTGGAGTGCCCCCGGCCGCCGACGATCAGGTAACACGCCGCGACGTCCCGCGTGATCGCCTCGGCGAAGCGGTCACCGCCGGCGAGGATGGTGCCGCCGAAGAGGATCGCGACGTCGGCGCGCCCGCCGGCTGCCTCCTCGACCGCGTCGCGGGTGAGAACATCGACGTCGCGCCGGGCGCAGAAGTCGACCAGCGTGTTGAGGTTCGCAGCGCTCACCCGCCGATCGTATGTGTGGTGGGGGAGCGACCCGACCGAGGATTCGGTGGCTAAAGCGAGCCCCAGCGGGTAGGCCGTTCGAGAAATCCACGCCGGTTCGGTCCGCCGTAAAACTTGAACTGTTCCAAACAATTGCCCTATGTTCATTCCATGACGTCCGACTTCGAGGCGCAGCTTCGGGCGGTCTCGTTGCGCGTGACCCGCCCGCGGTTGGCAGTGCTCGCCGCACTGCGCGACCACCCGCACGTCGACACCGACACGGTGATCGACCTGGTCCGGGCCGAACTCAGCGTCTCTCACCAGGCGATCTACGACGTGCTGCGGGCGCTCACGGACGCCGGTCTGGTACGGCGCATCCAGCCCGCCGGTGCGACCGCCCGGTACGAGTGCCGGGTGGGGGACAACCACCACCACGTCGTCTGCCGCACCTGCGGTGCGATCGCCGACGTCGACTGCGCCGTCGGGTATTCCCCTTGTCTTACCGCCTCGGACGACCACGGTTTCGTGGTCGACGAGGCGGAGGTCGTCTACTGGGGCACCTGTCCCGACTGCGCGACCGAACGTACGTCCCAGTCAGCTCCCAGTTCGGAAGGAAGCAGATGAGCGACACCCAGGACACCCCTGCCAGCGCGCAGGGTGTGGACCAGAAGGCGGCGGCCGGCTGCCCGGTCGCGCACGACTCGGTGACCTCGCACGGCAGCGAGAGCGAGAACCCGGCGATCGACTCGCCGACTCCGAAGACCGGTGGTCGTCCGCACACCAACCGGGACTGGTGGCCCAACCAGCTCGACCTTTCGGTGCTGCACGCCCACTCGTCCAAGGGCAACCCGCTGGGTGAAGACTTCAGCTACGCCAAGGAGTTCGAGAAGCTCGACGTCGAGGCGCTCAAGCGGGACATCACCGAGGTCCTCACGACCTCGCAGGACTGGTGGCCGGCCGACTTCGGCCACTACGGCGGCCTGATGATCCGGATGAGCTGGCACGCCGCGGGCACCTACCGCATCGGTGACGGTCGCGGTGGAGCCGGCGACGGTGGCCAGCGGTTCGCGCCGCTCAACAGCTGGCCGGACAACGCGAACCTGGACAAGGCCCGCCGCCTGCTCTGGCCGGTCAAGCAGAAGTACGGTCAGAAGATCTCCTGGGCCGACCTGCTCGTGCTCGCCGGCAACGTCGCCCTGGAGTCGATGGGCTTCAAGACGTTCGGCTTCGGCTTCGGCCGCGTCGACGTCTGGGAGCCCGAGGAGATCTTCTGGGGCCCGGAGGACACCTGGCTCGGCGACGAGCGTTACGTCTCCGACAATGCGATGGCCGAGGACGTCGGCGCGACCGAGATGGGCCTCATCTACGTCAACCCCGAGGGCCCCCGCGGCAGCGCGGACCCGCTCGCGGCGGCGCACTTCATCCGCGAGACGTTCAGCCGGATGGCGATGAACGACGAGGAGACCGTCGCGCTGATCGCCGGTGGTCACACGTTCGGCAAGACCCACGGCGCCGGCATCGCCGACGACCACGTGGGCCCGGAGCCGGAGGCCGCCCCGATCGAGGCGCAGGGCCTCGGCTGGCTGAGCACCCACGGCACCGGCAAGGGCGGGGACACGATCACCAGCGGCCTCGAGCTCACCTGGACCGACAAGCCGACCGAGTGGAGCAACCGCTTCTTCGAGATCCTGTTCGGCTACGAGTGGGAGCTGACCACCAGCCCCGGTGGCGCCAAGCAGTACGTCGCGAAGGACGCCGAGGCGATCATCCCGGACCCCTTCGACCCGAACAAGAAGCACAAGCCGACGATGCTTACGACGGACCTGTCGCTGCGCTTCGACCCGATCTACGAGCCGATCTCCCGCCGGTTCCTGGAGAACCCGGACGAGTTCGCGCTGGCGTTCGCGAAGGCCTGGTACAAGCTGCTGCACCGTGACATGGGTCCGGTCAGCCGCTTCCTCGGCCCGTGGGTCGCCGAGCCGCAGCTCTGGCAGGACCCGGTGCCGGCCGTCGACCACGAGCTCGTGGGTGACGCCGACGTCGCGGCGCTGAAGACGAAGGTCCTGGAGTCCGGGCTCACCGCCTCGCAGCTGGTGCAGACCGCGTGGGCCTCGGCCGCGAGTTACCGCAGCACCGACAAGCGCGGCGGCGCGAACGGCGCCCGGCTCCGTCTCGAGCCGCAGCGCAGCTGGGAGGTGAACGCGGGCACCTCGGAGGTCATCGAGAAGCTCGAGGGCATCCAGCGCGAGTTCAACGCGGCCGGTGGGGCGAAGATCTCGCTCGCCGACCTGATCGTGCTGGCCGGTTCGGCCGCCGTCGAGAAGGCGGCGCGCGACGCCGGCGTCGAGGTGACCGTGCCGTTCCGCCCGGGCCGCACCGACGCCTCCCAGGAGCAGACCGACGTCAACTCGTTCGCCGTCCTCGAGCCTCGCGCCGACGGGTTCCGCAACTACCTGCGGCCGGGCGAGAAGACCCAGCCGGAGACGCTGCTCGTCGAACGCGCCTACATGCTGAACCTGACCGCGCCGGAGATGACGGTCCTGGTCGGCGGCCTGCGCGCGCTCGGGAACAACTTCGGTGGCTCCCGGCACGGCGTGCTGACCGACCGGCCGGGTGTGCTCAGCAACGACTTCTTCGCCAACCTGCTCGCCCCGGGTACCCGGTGGAAGGCGTCGGAGGCGGAGGAGAACGTCTACGAGATCCGTGACGTGGCGACCGACCAGGTGAAGTGGACCGCCACCGCGGTCGACCTCATCTTCGGCTCGAACTCGCAGCTGCGGGCGCTCGCGGAGGTGTACGCCAGCGAGGACGCGCGCGACAGGTTCGTGAAGGACTTCGCCGCGGCGTGGACCAAGGTCATGGAGCTCGACCGCTTCGACCTGGCCTGATCAGCAGTTCCCCGGCGAGCCCGGCCGATCCGTACGATCGGCCGGGCTCGCCCGTGTCTAGTCGCGGCCGCGCACCAGCCGCACCGGCGTGTAGACCAGGACCTCCTCGTCCCGCTGATTGAGCACGCTGACCTCGGCCCGCACGACGCCGCGCCCCGGCTTGCTCGACGGCCGCACCTCCAGCGTCCGCACCACCGCGTACAGCGTGTCGCCGACGAACGTCGGCCGCTTGACGGTGAGCTCCATGCCGAGGAACGCCAGCCCGGTGCCGTTGATCGCGCCGGACTGCATGACCAGGCCCTCCGCCACGCTGTACACCAGCGCACCGGGCACCAACCGTCCGGCGTAACCGGCCTCCGCGGCGTGCTCGGCGTCGAGGAACAGCGGCTCGACGAAGCCCGCCCAGCCGACGAACTGCACGAGGTCGGCCTCGGTCAGCGTGCGGCGACCGGTCCGGAACGTGAGGCCGTCCATCTCCTCCCACGTCAGCCCGGGGTGGAGGATCGGGTGCTCGGTCACGGGCGGCTCCGGTGGATCTGCGCGGACGGTGACGCCAACCTACGCTCCGGCCGCGCAGCGACTGCACGACATGGCCGAGACCCACGCCCGGCTGATCCGCGGCAAGACCCTGCCGCAGGCGCCCGAGATCGCCGCGGAGTTCGCGCAGTTCGTCGTCGCGGGTCTCGCGAAGCCCAAACGCACCCCGGCGTCGGCGAGGAGTTCGGCGTGAGCTAGCTTCTCGAACATGAAAATCAGATTCATCACGGCGGCGATGGTCGTGCTGGCGGCCACGGCCGCCTGCGGCGGCACCACCGCGGTCGAGTCGGCCGCGAGCACCGCCGGCGGCACGACGTCCGTCGTCAACTGCGGTCAGCGGTTGAGCGTCGCCGCACCCCCGCAGCGGGCCATCACGCTGGAGCAGAACGCGACCGAGATCCTGCTGTCGCTCGGCCTCGCCGACCGCATGGTCGGCACCTCGTACCAGACCGATCCGGTCCAGCCGGCGCTCGCCGACGACTACCGGTCGGTGCCGGTGCTCGCGAAGCTCTACCCGTCGCGGGAGTCCGTGCTCCAGGCCCGGCCCGACTTCCTGTACTCGACGTTCACCTCGGCCTACGCCGGTGACGCCGCGGGTCCGCGCGCCGAGCACGCGAAGGTCGGCATCCCGGCGTACCTCTCGCCGTTCGCCTGCGAGAAGCCCGCCGACGGACACGCGAGCATGTCGTTCGAGGGGCTGTTCGCCGAGATCCGCGAGGTCGCCACGCTGTTCGGCGTCGCGGACCGCGGCACGTCGCTGGTCGCCGCCCAGCAGAAGCGCCTCGACGCGGCCGTGCAGAGCGCCGCCGTGCCCCAGGGCACCACCGCACTCTGGTACTACTCGGGCACCAGCACGCCGTACGTCGCCGGGCAGAACGGCGTCCCGGCCGCGATCAGCACGCTGCTCGGACTCGAGAACGTCTACGCCGACGCCACCCAGACCTGGCCCGCCGGCAGCTGGGAGACGATCGCCACCCGCGACCCGGACGTCATCGTGCTCGCCGACCTGACCCGCGGCGGCGACGGCGACAGCGCCGAGTCCAAGATCCGCTACCTGCGGCAGAACCCCGCGACCGCGAAGCTGACCGCGGTCCGCGAAGGCCGGTTCGTCACGGTCTCCGGCTCGTCGATGGATCCGTCGATCCGCAGCGTCGAGGCCGTCGAACAGGTCGGTTCCGGCCTGCGGACGGTGCTCCGATGAACAGGGACGCCGCTCGCGCGCTGTTACGAGCCTGGGACACCCAGCAGGACGCCTACGTGGCGCATCGCGAACAGCGCTTCACGGTGATGCTGGAGACCATCCGCCTCCATCTCGGCACCGGGGTCCGGGTCCTCGACCTGGCCTGCGGCCCTGGTGCGCTCTCCGATCGGGTGCTCACCGGCCTGCCCGGCTCCACGGTCGTCGCGCTCGACTACGACCCGATCCTGCTCGAGATCGCCCGCGGTGCGCTTCCCGCCGATCGGGCGCGCGTCCTCGACGTCGACCTGGTGGCACCGGGCTGGGAGTCCTCGGTCGGGGAGGCCTTGGTCGGGGAGGCCCCGCTCGGGGAAGCGTCGTTCGACGCGGTGGTCAGCTCGACCGCGCTGCACTGGCTGTCGCCGGCGCAACTGCTCGGCGTCTACGCAGCGGCGGCCCGCGTGCTCCGGCCGGGCGGTCTGCTGCTCAACGCCGACCACCTCCGCTACACCACCCCGACGCTGCGGGCGGTTGCCGAGCAGCACGACGCGGAGACCCAGCGGGCCGCGTTCGCCGCCGGTGCGCTCGACTACGACGCCTGGTACGCGGAGGCTCGGAAAGAACCGGCGCTGGACGCCCTCGCCGAGGACCGCGCGAAGCGGTTCGCCGACCGTCCGCCGCAGCTCGACGCCCCGCTCGACCTGCACCTGGCGGCGCTGCGCACCGCGGGTTTCGCCGAGGTCGGCACGGTCTGGCAGTACCTGGACGACTACGTCGTCGCTGCCCGCCGATGACGCTGCGCGGCCCGGCCTGGCTCGGGGCCGCCGTGGTCGCCCTGGTGGCGAGCGTGGCGGGGGCGGTCGCGCTCGGCGTGGCCGACCTGTCGCCGCGTGAGGTGCTCCGCGCGCTGTCGGCCAGGGCCGGCCTGCCGGTGACACCGCTGCCGCTGCTGACCGACAGCATCGTCTGGGACCTGCGGCTGCCCCGGGTGCTGCTGGCGGCGCTCGTCGGGGCGGGCCTCGCGGTGTGCGGCGCCGTCCTGCAGGCGCTGACGCGGAACCCGCTCGCCGACCCGTACCTGCTGGGTATCTCCGGCGGCGCGTCCACCGGAGCGGTCGCGGTGCTCGTGCTCGGCTGGGGCGCCGGTGCGGCCGCGCTGTCGGTGGGTGCGTTCGCCGGGGCGGTCGTCGCGTTCGGCGTCACGCTGCTGCTGGCCGGTGCGCGCTGGACGCAGCCGAACCGGATCGTGCTCGCCGGGGTCGCGGCCGGGCAGCTGTTCTCGGCGGTGACCAGCCTGATCGTGGTGTCGGACGCCAGCGTCCAGAACACGCGCGGCGTCACGTTCTGGCTGCTGGGGTCGCTCGCGGCGGCGTCCTGGCCGACGGTCGGGCTGTGCGCGGTCGTCGGCGCCGCCGGGGTGCTCGTGTGCTGGGCGGCGGCCCCGGCGCTGGACGCGTTCGCGTACGGCGCCGACGTCGCGCAGTCGCTCGGCTTCGCGCCGGGCCGTGTCCGGGCGCTGCTGTTCACCACGACCGCGCTGCTCGCCGCGGTGCTGGTGGCGAGCAGCGGCGCGATCGGGTTCGTGGGGCTGATGGTTCCGCACGCCGCCCGGGCGCTGGTCGGCGCGCGCCACCGGCTGCTGCTCCCGGCGTGCGCGCTGACCGGTGCGATCTTCCTGATCTGGGCCGACACCGCGGCCCGCACGGTGTTCGCGCCGCAGGAGGTTCCGGTGGGGGTGGTGACCGCGCTGGTCGGCGTGCCCGCGTTCGCGGTGCTGCTGCGGCGGAGGGTGGCGTCGTGAGGGTCAGCGGTACGGACCTGACCGTCGTGGTGCGCGGACGCTCGCTGCTGAGCGACGTCGTCCTGGAAGCGCCGAGCGGGAGCACGGTCGGGCTGCTCGGACCCAACGGGTCGGGTAAGTCGACGCTGCTGCGGACGCTCGCCGGGTTCCGGCGTCCGGAGCGGGGACGGGTGTGCCTGGACGGGGTGGATCGGGAGTCGCTGCCCCGCCGGGCGGTGGCGCGATCGGTTGCGGTGGTCACCCAGCAGACGCCCGCGGAGCTGGATCTGACGGTGCGGGACGTGCTGCTGCTGGCCCGGATCCCGCACCGCCCTCGGCTGGCGCCGGTCACCCGGGACGACGTCGCGGGCACCGAACGCGCGCTGGCGGACGCCGGGCTGCCCGGGTACGGCGGCCGGGCCTGGTCGTCGCTGTCCGGCGGCGAGCGCCAACGGGTCGACCTGGCCCGTGCGTTGTTGCAGGATCCGGACGTTCTGCTGCTGGACGAACCGACGAACCACCTGGACATCCGGCACCAGCTCGAGCTGCTGGAGAACCTGGCGACCGCCCCGGTCACGGTCGTCGTCGCGCTGCACGGTCTCGACCTCGCGGCCCAGTACTGCGACCGGATCGTGCTGCTGTCCGACGGTCGTGTGGTGGCCGCGGGCACGCCCGCCGACGTGCTGACGCCGGAGCGGATCGCCGCCGTGTTCGGCGTGACGGCCACCGTGACGATCGACCCGGACGGCCGCCCGGACGTCCGCATCCGGCGGGGAGGTTAGCGGTTCACGCCGCGCGCTGCTCCAGCAGACGCGCGGCGCCCGCGACGTACTGGGCGATGCGCCCGGCGGCCGCACCGCCGTCGAGGTCCGGGTTGTAGATGCAGACGCTCAGCCCGCCGCAGCCGCCGATGCGCAGCAGGGACGCGGTCAGCGTTTCGAGCTGGTCCCAGGTGAGGCCGCCGGGCTGCGGATAGTCCACGGCGGACAGCGCGCCGGTGCTCAGCACGTCGAGGTCCACGTGCAGCCACCAGTGCTCGGTACGGGCGATCAGCCCGGCCGCCATCCGTTCCCCGATCTCACCACCGCCCGGGGCGGCGAGGCGCTCCCCGGCCAGCACCGGCACCCGGTCGGCGATGGTCCGCTGCCCGGCGTCGGCCAGCTCGGTAGCGTCCCGAGGACCGAGTTGCACCAGATCGGACGCGCGCAGGCAGGGCAGGACCGGGGCCAGCGCCGCCGGCGCGGGAACCCATCCGAGCGCGAGCGCGATCTCGCTGTCTGCCGCCTCGCCGCTGGGGGAGCGGTGCGGGTCCCAGGCGTCCTCGTGCCCGTCGACGAAGACCAGCCCCGCGCCGTAACCGCGGTGCTCGGCGGCAACGAGCCCGCCGAGCAGCACCGGGCAGTCACCGCCGAGCACGACCGGGACGCGGTCGGCGGCCCAGGCGTCCAGCACCCGCTCGGACACCGAGGTCACCATCGCGGCCAGCGCGTCCTCCGCAGCCAGGCCGCTCGGGCCGCGGGCCGGGTCGGTGATCGGCACCGCGGCCTCGACCACGCGCGCGCCGGGCAGCGCGGTCGCCAACCCGGCGTCGAGCAGGGCGGACGGTGCCCGCGCGACGCCGACCGAGGAGCCGGAGGAGTTGAACGGAACGGTGATCAGGTCCACCGCTCCATACTGCTCCGACTGCGGTTATACCGCCGTGTGAGCACGGCGGTCGCGCGTGATCGGATGACGGCATGGCTTACCGACACGTGGTTGCTCTCGGAAGTTCGTTCGCGGCCGGGCCGGGGATCCCGCCGGTCGTCGACGCGACGGCCGGCCGCTCCGGGAGCAACTACGCCCACCTGCTCGCGGACGCGCTCGGCGCCCAGCTGACCGACCTGACGGTGTCCGGTGCGACGACCGCGACGATCCTGGACCAGTCGCAGCGCGTCGCCCGGAAGACGTACCCGCCGCAGCTCTCCGGTGTCCCGGCGGACGCGGACCTGGTGACGGTCACCGCGGGCGGCAACGACCTGGGCTACCTCGCGACGGTGCTGCGGCTGGCCTGGGCGAACCGGTTCCAGCGCTCGTGGCTGACCCGGCCGCTGGGTAACGCTCTGGCTCGCGGGCCGGTGCCGGTCAGGGATCCGGACGTCGCGGTGGACGGGCTGCGGCAGGTGGTGGAGGCCGTGCGGACCCGGGCGCCCGGCGCGCGGGTGGTGCTCGTCGACTACCTCACGATCCTGGACGAGAAGGCCCCGCCCGCGCCGTTCACCGAGGCGCAGCACAAGGCGCTGCGGGCACTGGGACGCCGCGTCTCCGGCGCGTTCGCGGTGGCTGCCCAGGCCACCGGCGCCGACCTGGTCAAGGCGTCCGAGCTCAGTGTCGGGCACGGCGTCGGATCGCCGGAGCCGTGGGTGAACGGGTTCGTGGCGAGTCCGCGCCGGGCGGCGGCCGCGTTCCACCCGAACGCCGCCGGTATGCGAGCGATCGCCGACGAGCTGGTCCGGCGCCTCGCGACGTGAGTTGACGCTCCCGGCTGCGCCCAAGCGGATTGCATTTGGAAGACGTATGGCCCTTCCAAATGCAATCTGCTCACCGGCGCGTGGGCGCGGTCAGGGGATCACGCGACGCACGATCGTCAGCACGGCGGCGTCGGCGGGCTCCGCGGCCGTGAACCGGAAGCCGGTGGGCGTGCCCGTGGCGAACAGCCGGTCTCCCGCGCCGACCACGGTCGGGAACGTGACGAGCCGGTACTCGTCGACGAGGTCGGCGGCGGCCAGCGCGTGCACCAGGCTCAGGCTGCCGATCACGAGGACGTCGCACCGGGTGCGCTCGGCCTCGACCCAGGCCACCGGGTCACCGTCGATCGCCGCCGAGTTCGACCAGGCGCTCGGGTCGATGCCGGTGCGGGTGGCGACGCGCTTCGGCGCCGCGTTCATCACACGGGCGTAGTCGGTGTCGCGGCCCGGCCAGAGGCGCGCGAAGTGTTCCCACGTCCGGCGGCCGTACAGCTGGACGCCCCGCTCCATCCGCGCCCCCAGGCGGAACTTGTCGTCGCTGACCGGTCCCGGCCCGTAGCGGAACGCCCAGCCGCCGTGGTCGGTACCCCAGCGTCCGTCGGGGTCGGAGACCACGCCGTCCAGCGTGGTGAACTCGATGACGATGACGTCGCCCATCGGGGGCTCCCTCCTGCTGCGGCGGCCACGGTCCGGCCGCCCTCCCCACCACATACCGGCGCCGGGAGTGAAACTCATCGCGGCGTACGCTCCCGGCGTGGCGCAGCAGCAGTTCGAGGCCTACCGCGGCGACTTGCTGGCGCACTGCTACCGGATGCTCGGCTCCGTCGAGGAGGCCGAGGACCTGGTGCAGGAGACGCTGCTGCGAGCCTGGCGGGCCGCCGACCGGTACGACCCGCGGCGCGCCTCGGTGCGGACCTGGCTGCACCGCATCGCGACCAACGCGTGCCTCACCGCACTCGAGGGCCGGAGCAGGCGGCCGCTGCCCAGCGGCCTGGGACCGCCCGGCGACGATCCGCGGGCGCCGCTGGTGCCGAACCTCGACGTCCCGTGGTTGCAGCCGTTCCCGGACGCCCGGCTGAGCCGCCGGGGAGGGGGCGACCGGGGAGGGGACGACCCGGCGGACGCCGTCCAGCAGCGCGCCGGGCTGCGGCTGGCGTTGGTCGCGGCGCTGCAGTTGCTCCCGGCGCGGCAGCGGGCGGCGCTGGTGCTGCGCGAGGTGCTCCAGTTGCCGGCCGCCGAGGTCGCTGAAGCCCTGGACAGCAGCGTCGCGTCGGTGAACAGCAGCCTGCAGCGGGCCAGGGCCACGCTCCGGTCGGCCGGGCCGGTGCTCGAGGACCTGCGCGAACCCGCCGATCCCGGTGAACGCGCGGTCGTCGAGCGGTACCTGATCGCGTTCGAAGCAGCCGACGTCCCCGGGCTGACCCGCCTGCTGGCCGACGACGTGGTGCTGGAGATGCCGCCGGTGCCGCTCTGGCTCACCGGCCGGGCGCACTACCGCGAGTTCATCGAGGGCGTCTTCGAGCGGCGCGGAACGGGCTGGCACGCGGTGCCGGTGCGCGCGAACGGGAGCCCGGCGCTGGCGGCGTACGTCCCGGTGGACGGCGTGCTCCGGGCCCACTCGATCCAGGTGTTCGACGTGGCGGACGGGCTGATCCGCCGCTGCGTCACGTTCGCCGACCCGTCGGTGTTCGGCCATTTCGGACTGAAGGACGTCGTTCCCGGCTAGCGTTCATTGCCATGCCGCCGAGGGAATACTCCGTCGAGTTGCCGACCCACTCCGCCGGGGTCCTCGAGTGGGGGCCGCCGGACGGGGAACTGCTGATCGCGCTGCACGGCTTCCCCGACACCGCGTGGACGTGGCGCACGGTCGCGCCGCTGCTGGCCGACGCGGGTTACCGGGTCGCGGCGCCGTTCCTCCGCGGATACGCACCGTCCGGCATCCCGGCCGACCGGGACTACTCCGTGCGCGCGCTCGCCGCCGACGCGATCGCGCTGCACGAGCGGCTCGGCGGCACCGCGACGACGGCGCTGGTCGGGCACGACTGGGGCGCGATCGCGGCGAGCGCGGTGGCGGGGGACAAGGGTTCGCCGTACTCCCGGGTGGCGCTGCTCGCGGTGCCGCCGCTGGTGTACCTGAGCCCGACGCCGGAGACGCGAGGCCCGTGGCGAGGCGCGCTGCTGCGGCAGCCGTTCCACTCCTGGTACATCGGCTACAACCAGGTGCCGGGACTGGCCGAGCGGAACTTCGACTGGCTGGTGCGCAGGCTGTGGAAGCGGTGGTCGCCGGGGTACGACGCGATCGACGACCTGGACCGGCTGGCACGGGCGGTGCCGGACCGGGCGCACGCCACGGCGGTCATCTCGTACTACCGTGCGTTGCGCTCCCGCGGCGGCACCCGAGTGGCGTCCGCACCACCCCGGGTGCCGCTGCTCTACCTGCACGGAGACCGGGACGGCGCGCTCGACCCGAGGTTCTTCGCGGTGGTCGAGCCCCGGATCGCACCACCGTCACGGGCCGCGCTGCTGCCCGGCGTCGGACATTTCCTGCACCTCGAACAGCCGGACACGGTCACCCGGCACCTCCTGGACTTCCTCCGGGCCGCCGACTGAGGCCGGGCCCCAACCAGGGGCCAACGCTTCTGTGCGTAGCCTCGTCGAATGGAGTTTCGTTCCGCCGCCGACATCGCCGCTCGCCTCGGCGGGACCGGCTACCTCTGTGACGACGCGCTGGCCACCGTGACGTTCCTCGCGCTCGGGATGCGGCGACCGCTGCTGCTCGAGGGCGAGCCGGGCACCGGCAAGACCGCGCTGGCCGAGGCGATCGCCCAAAGCCTGTCGCTGCCGCTGATCCGGCTGCAGTGTTACGAGGGCATCGACGCCACCCAGGCGCTCTACGACTGGGACTTCCCGCGGCAGATCCTGCACCTGCGCGCGCTGGAGGCCTCCGGCGGCGTCGACGCCGAGCAGGCCGAGAAGTCCCTCTACGACGAGCGGTTCCTGCTGGCCAGGCCGGTGCTGGCCGCCCTGCGGGAGGCGCCGGCGGTGCTGCTGGTCGACGAGATCGACCGCGCCGACGACGAGTTCGAGGCGTTCCTGCTGGAGGTCCTCTCGACCTACCAGGTGAGCATCCCGGAGTTCGGCACGGTCGCGGCGGCCGTCCCGCCGATCGTGATCCTGACGTCGAACCGCACGCGCGAACTGCACGACGCGCTCAAGCGGCGCTGCCTCTACCACTGGATCGACCACCCGGGGCTGGAGCGGGAGATCGAGATCGTCCGCTCGCGCGCCCCGGAGGTCTCGGCCGCGCTGAATCGTCAGGTCGTCACCGCGGTGCAGGCGCTGCGCGGCGTCGACCTGCAGAAACCGCCGGGCGTGGCGGAGACGCTCGACTGGGCCCGCGCGCTGCACCTGCTCGGCGTCACCGAGCTCGACCTGGAGTCCTCGGCGCGCACGGTCGGCGCCCTGGTCAAGTACCGGGAGGACGCGGAGAAGGTGCGGCACGCGCTCGACCGGCTCCTCACGCAGTGAGTGACAACCCGGCGGAAGCCATTCTCCTCGGCTTCACGGTCGCGCTCCGCGCCGCCGGGGTGCCGGTCACGCACGACCGGGCGCAGAGTTACCTCGTCGCGGCGGCGATGGCAGGGCTGGACGACGCGGCGGCGACGTACCACGCGGGCCGGGCCACGCTGTGCGGCTCCCCGGCCGACCTGGAGCGCTACGACCAGGTGTACCAGGCGTACTTCGACCACCGGTCGGGCCTGCCGCGGCGCCGCCCGGCCCCGCCGACCGCGGTCACCACGTCGTCGTCGATCCTGCCGGCGTCGGAGTCCGACGGCGGGGACGGCGCGGAGGACGACGAGGTCGTCCGGGCGATGGCCAGCACCGCCGAGGTGCTCCGGCACCGGGACGTGGCGACGCTGACCGCGAACGAGAAGGCGCGGCTGGCCACCATGTTCGCGACGCTGGATGTGCGGCCGCCGCTGCGCCGGTCCGGGCGTCTGCGGCCCTGGCACCGGGGAACCCTGGACGCGTCCCGGACGCTGCGGGCCAGCCTGCGCCGGATGGGGGAGCCCGCCGCGCTCGAGTGGCGCCGCCACGCCCTGCGGCCGCGCCCGGTCGTGCTGCTGATCGACGTCTCCGGGTCGATGAGCGCGTACGCCGACGCCCTGCTGCGGCTGGCGCACCGGATCGGCCGGCAGACGACCGGCATGGAGACGTTCGCGCTCGGCACCCGGCTCACCCGTCTGACCAGGGCGCTGGGCACCCGAGACGTGGAGCGGGCGCTGATCGCCGCCGGGCAGACCGTCCCGGACTGGTCCGGCGGCACCCGGCTCGGCGAGACGCTCACGGTGTTCCTGGACCGGTGGGGCCGTCGCGGCCTGGCTCGCGGCGCGGTCGTCGTGGTGTTCTCCGACGGCTGGGAGCGGGGCGACGCGGCGCTGCTGGGCGAGCAGATGGCGCGGCTGCACCGGATCGCGCACCGCGTCGTCTGGGTCAACCCGCACCGTGGCAAGGACGGCTACGAACCGATCCAGGTCGGCATCCAGGCGGTGCTGCCGTCCGTGGACGACTTCGTCGCCGGCCACTCGCTGGCGGCATTCGCGGAGCTTCTGGACGTCCTGGCGCGGGCCTGACCCCGATCGAGCTGTGACGACGTCACCGCCGTGGTATGACCGTGACGGCGAACGCGATCACAGGGACATCGGGGTCTCGGATGGCAGACGGCGACTTACAGGAACGTAGGGTGCAAGCGGTGCGCGCCTGGACACTGTTCACCGAGCACGGGGACGTCGCGGCCCAGGTCCGTCCGGAGATCCTGAACAGCTGGGGCCGCTCCCGCGAAGCGCACGTCTCCACCGAGGTCGAGGCCGCACCGATGGCCGACGAGTCGGAGACCGACGCGGTCTGGAACGACACCCCGCTGCAGGCCGCGGTCGAGGCGGTCGAATCCGAGCTGCGCCGGACCGCCGAGGACGGCGACCTGGTGATCGCGGTGACCGACGCCAACACCCGGATCCTCTGGACCTACGGCGGCCGGGTGATGCGCAACCGGGCCGAGCAGGTCGGCTTCCTGCCCGGCGGGCGCTGGGACGACGAGTCGGTCGGCACCAACGCCCTCGACCTGGCCAACCGTTTGGACACACCGTCCACGGTGTTCAGCGCCGAGCACTACGCGCGTATCGTCGCCAATTGGGTTTGCTGGGCCGCGCCGGTGCACGACCCGGCCTCGGGTCGGAAGCTCGGCGTCATCGACCTCTCCACCACCTGGGACCGCACTCATCCGATCGGCCTGGCCACCGCCCGGGTGATGGCCCGGCTGATCGAGACCGCGATCCCGTACTCGACCGAGCACCCGTCCGCGCAGCCGGACCAGACCGCCGACCCCGGCCTGGTGATGACGTTGCTCGGCACCGCGGAGACCCGGCTCGACGGGTACCGGCTGCTGCTCAACCGGCGCCAGACGGAGGTGCTCGCGCTGCTGGCGCTGCACCCGGAGGGCCTGTCGCTCGAGCAGTTGCACGCGATGGTCTACGGCGATCAGGCGATCACGTTCTCCACGCTCAAGGCCGAGGTCAGCCACCTGCGGCACGCGCTCGGCGGCCAGCTGTCGTCCCGGCCGTACCGGCTGCTGATGCCGGTCGCCACCGACGTCCAGCACGTGCTCGCGCTGATCCGCGGCGGCCACGTCGCGGCGGCGGTCGAGGCCTACGGGGGAGACCTGCTGCCGGGCACGAACTCGCCCGCGTTGAGCGAGCTGGCCGACTACGTCGCGGTCGCGCTGCGCGAGGCCCTGCTCGCCGACCCGCAGCCGGACGCCGTCCTGCGCTACAGCGAGGAACTCTCGCCGTACGACCGGGAGGTCGTCGAGGCCTGCCTGCGGCGGATCGCCCCTCCGCACCCGGCGATTCCGCTGCTCAAGGCCCGGCTGGCGGTCGCGGGCCGCTGAGCCGCGCGTGTCCAACCTTCCGCCAACCGCGCGCTGCCTAGGGTGAGCTGACTCACATCCGGCTGAAGGACGATGGAGCTCCCCCATGACTCGAATCAGCCTCAAAGTTGACGGCGCGACCGTCTCCGACGACGTCGAACCGCGCATGCTGCTGGTGCAGTACCTGCGCGAGCGGCTCGGCAAGACCGGCACCGTGATCGGCTGCGACACCAGCAACTGCGGTGCCTGCACGGTGCACCTCAACGGCCGCAGCGTGAAGTCCTGCAACGTGCTGGCGGTGCAGGCCGACGGCGCCGAGATCACCACGATCGAAGGACTCGCGACGAACGGCAGCCTCCACCCGGTCCAGGAGGCGTTCCGCGAGTGCCACGCCCTGCAGTGCGGCTTCTGCACGCCGGGAATGATCATGCAGTCGGTGGACCTGCTGAAGGAAAACCCGACGCCGACCGAGGAGGAGATCCGGCTCGGTCTGGAAGGGAACCTCTGCCGCTGTACGGGTTACCACAACATCGTGCGTGCCGTGCAGCTCGCGGCTGAGGGTGGTCAGCGATGACTGTGTATCCCGTCGACCTCCTCCGCTCCGCTCCTCGCTCGCTAGCGCTCGCTGCGATGCTCACTGTGGAGGCCGCCTCATGACCGCCGTCGACGAGCGTCCCGAGGGCCCGGCCGCTGAGATCGGCCGCGACCGGCGTCGCAAGGAGGACCAGCGGCTGATCACCGGCCGTACCCGATGGACCGACAACCTCACGCTGCCCGGCATGCTGCACCTGGCGATGGTGCGCAGCCCGTTCGCCCACGCGCGGATCGTCAGCATCGACACCTCGGCCGCCGCGGAGGCGCCGAACGTCGTCACGGTGATCACCGGCCGAGACGTCGCCGAGGAACAAGGCGGTCTGCCCAACGCGTGGCCGATCACGCCCGACCAGGTGGCACCGGTGCACCCGCCGATCGCGGTGGAGCGGGCGACGTTCGCGGGTGAGGTCGTGGCCGTCGTCGCGGCGCGCACCGCCGCGGAGGCCCGCGACGCCGCCGAACTGGTGGACGTCGAGTACGAGGAACTGCCCGCCGCGCTCGACCTGAAGGCTGCGGTGGAGGACGGCGCTGTGCTCGCCCACCCCGAGCTGGGCACGAACAAGTCCGCGCTGTGGGTCTTCGACTCCGGTCAAGCCGGAACCGGCGGCGACGTCGAGGCAGCGATCGCGAAGGCTCGCACCGACGGCATCGTGATCGAACGCGAGTACCGCCAGCAGCGGCTGATCCCGGCGTTCATGGAGCCGCGGTCGGTCGTCGTCGACCCGACCGGTGAGCAGGTCACGATGTGGTCGGCCACCCAGATCCCGCACATCCTGCGGTTCCTGCTGGCCGCGGTCACCGGCATCTCCGAGTCGAAGGTCCGCGTGATCGCGCCGGACGTCGGCGGTGGATTCGGCGGCAAGCTCCAGTCGACGCCGGAGGAGTTCATCACGTTCATGCTGGCCCGGCGGCTCGGCAAACCGGTGAAGTACACCGAGACCCGCTCGGAGTCGCTGGTCTCCGCCCACCACGGCCGGGACCAGTGGCAGAAGCTGACGCTCGCCGCCGAACGGGACGGCAGCGTCACCGGGCTCAAGGTCGAGCTGCTCGCCGACCTCGGGGCGTACGTGGCGCTGGTCGGCGGTGGTGTCCCGGTACTCGGCGCGTTCATGTTCAACGCGATCTACAAGTTCCCCGCCTACCACTTCGCCTGCCAGACCGTGCTGACCAACAAGACCTGGACCGACGCCTACCGCGGCGCCGGCCGCCCGGAGGCCACGTTCGCGATCGAACGGATCATGGACGAGCTCGCGACCGAGGTGGGCGTGGACCCGCTGGCGATCCGGGAGAAGAACTGGATCACCCACGGGGAGTTCCCGTTCACCACGGTGTCCGGGCTGACCTACGACTCGGGCAACTACGAGGCCGCGACGGCCAAGGCCAAGCAGATGTTCGGCTACGACGAACTGCGGGCCGAGCAGCGCAAGCGGCGGGAGTCGAGCGACCCGGTCCAGCTGGGCATCGGCATCTCGACGTTCACCGAGATGTGCGGGCTGGCGCCGTCACGGGTGCTCGGGACCCTCGACTACGGCGCGGGCGGGTGGGAGCACGCATCGGTCCGGATGCTCGCCACCGGGAAGGTCGAGGTGGTGACCGGCGCGTCGCCGCACGGCCAGGGCCACGAGACCGCGTTCAGCCAGATCGTCGCCGACCGGCTCGGCGTCCCGTTCGAGGACGTCGAGGTGCTGCACGGCGACACGCAGATCTCCCATCGGGGCCTGGACACCTACGGATCGCGGTCGCTCGTCGTCGGCGGCGAAGCCGTGGTCCGCGCGGCGGACAAGGTGATCGAGAAGGCGAAGGTCGTCGCCGCGCACCTGCTGGAAGCCTCGGTCGACGACCTGGAGTTCAGCGGTGGCCGGTTCGGGGTTCGCGGCACCGACCAGGGCGTGACGATCGGCGAGGTCGCGCTCGCCACGTTCGCCGCGCACAACCTGCCGGACGGGGTGGAGCCCTCGCTCGACTCCGACGCGACGTACGACCCGGTCAACTTCAGCTTCCCGCACGGCACCCACCTGTGCGCGATGGAGGTGGACACCGAGACCGGCGAGCTGTCCATGCGCAAGTACGTGGCCTGCGACGACGTCGGCAACGTGATCAACCCGCTGATCGTCGGCGGGCAGGTACACGGTGGACTCGTCCAGGGCATCGCCCAGGCGCTCTGGGAGGAAGCCGTCTACGACGAGTTCGGCACGCTGGTGACCGGCTCGCTGGTGGACTACTTGCTGCCGACCGCGGCCGACACGATCAGCTTCGACGTCGACCACACGACGACGCCGGCCACCAGCAACACGCTGGGCACGAAGGGCGTCGGCGAGGCCGGGACGATCGCCTCGACCCCGGCGGTCGTCAACGCGGTGGTGGACGCCGTCCGCCACTTCGGGGTGCACGACATCCAGATGCCCTGCACGCCCGAGCGGGTGTGGAAGGCGATCCACGGAGGTGCCGCACCGACTCAGGCCGCAGCGATGCCGCACTTCGATGAGTCAGAACCCGGTGTGGACAGCACGGAAGGAACGGGCCAGTGATCCCCGCACAGTTCGACTACCTGGCACCGACCACGCTGGAGGAGGCCCTGGCCGCGTTGTCCGAGCACGGGGACGACGCCAAGCTGCTGGCCGGCGGCCAGAGCCTGCTGCCGGTGCTGCGGATGCGGCTCAACGCCCCCGAGGTGGTGATCGACCTCGGTCGCATCGCGTCCCTGCGCGGCATTCGCGACGACGGCGACGCGATCGTGATCGGCGCGATGACCGAGCACTCGGTGGTCGGCTCGGATCCGCTGGTGGCTACGCACGCCGCGCTCATCTCGAAGGCCGTCGAGCACCTCGCCGACGCCCAGATCCGGCACCGGGGAACGTTCGGCGGGGCGCTGGCCCACGCCGACCCGGCGGGTGACCTCGGCGCGCCGGTCCTGGCGCTCGGCGGTCAGTTCGTCATCACCGGCCCCGGCGGCACCCGGACGGTCCCGGCCGACGAGTTCTTCGTCGGGCTGTTCGAGACCGCGATCGGAGACGACGAGATCCTCACCGAGGTACGGATTCCCAAGCACACCGGCTGGGGAGCGCACCACGCCAAGTTCGTCCGGATCGCGCACCAGTGGCCGATCGTGGCGGTCGCCGCGACCGTCCGCACCGAGAACGGGTCGATCGCCGAGGCGAAGATCGGGCTCGCGAACATGGGCTCGGCGCCGCTGCGGGCCCGGGCTACGGAGGCCGCGCTCGCCGGCGCGGCGGTGACGCCCGACGCGGTCGGTGCGGCGGCCGAGCACGCCGCCGAGGGGACCGACCCGCCGTCCGACCTGAACGGCGACGCCGAGTACCGTCAGCACCTTGCGCGGGTTCTGACCCGGCGGGCCGTGCTCGCCGCTGCGGGAGGGTGATCGGATGGATTTGACCCATCGTTTCCACGTCCCTTCGGATGTCGACGCCACCTGGGCGCACTTCCAGGATGTGTCCGGGCTCGCCGGGTGCTTTCCCGGTGCGTCGGTGACCTCGGTGGACGGTGACGAGTTCACCGGCTCCTGCAAGGTGAAGCTCGGGCCGATCGCGCTGGTCTACAACGGCAGCGGCACGTTCTCAGAGCGCGACGAGAGCGCGCACCGGCTCGTCGTCGAGGCCAAGGGACGGGACAAGCGCGGCAACGGAACGGCGGCGGCCACCGCGACGCTGACGATGTCCGAGGCGTCCGCCGGTGGGACCGACGTCGAGGTCGTCACCGACCTGACGGTCACCGGGAAGCCGGCGCAGTTCGGGCGCGGGCTGATCCAGGATGTGTCCGACAAGCTGCTCGGTCAGTTCGTCGGGTGCCTGGAGCAGCAGCTGAGCCCGTCGGAGGAGGCGCCCGCGGAGCCGGAGCCGACGCCGTCACCCACGGTTACAGCGCCTCCGGCTACCCCGGTGGCGCCACCGGCGCAGCCGGAGGCGCTCGACCTCGGCGCGACCGTGCTTCCGGTGGTGCTGCGGAACTACTGGAAGCCGGCGCTGGGCGGACTGGTCGTCGTGCTGGTGCTCCTCCGCCTGCTCCGGCGTCGATCTCGCTGAGTTTCGTCGCGCCCGTCGTGCCCGGCTCTGCGGCCGGGCACGACGGGCCCGCGCCGGATCAGTTCGGCGCGCACCCCAGCGTGCCGTCGTACCCTTCCGGCACGGTACCGGCGGCCACCTCGTCGACGATCTCCCAGAAGATCTCCGGGTAGTCACCCTCCGCGGCCATGTCCTTCAGGAACTTCCAGTCATGGCTGCCCCGCAGCGCGTCGGCGGCCCGCTTCACCGCGGCCGCGTCGCCGGCCTTCGTCGCGCGCTGCCACTCGGCGATCCACGCGCAGCCGACCTTGCTCGCGACCGCTGCGCCGAACTGGTAGGGGTCGTTGGTGCCGAGCTCCTTCAGCGTCTCGGCGTCGAACCCCGGCGGCAGCGGTACGCCGGTGAGTACCTGCTGAGCCCGCTCGTCGATCCGGTCCGGCGTCACGATCTCCGGCGGTAGCGCGGCCAGCCACGTCCGGACGTCAACGTGTTTCACGAGGGCGAGAACCCGATCCAAACTGGCCCGCGTCCAGTTCCCGTCGGCGAGCATCTCGACGAACGACGAGTCGCGCGGCGGCAGCATGACCCCGAAGTCGTCCGCGGTGTACTGGAACAGCTCACCGTGCCGTCCGTCTATCGTGACCCGGGCCGGCGTGCCCGTCTGCAGACGGCCCTCGTGGTAGTCGTCGTAGTAGGCGGCGGGGCGCCAGTTGATCTCCAGGCTGCGCCCGTCCTTCTCCCACCGGATCGAGCCGGCCGCCTCGGCGAAGCCGGTCACGTAGGTGGCCTTCCACCCGGGCTCGTCGATCAGCAGCCGGGGGTTGTCCTCGGCGGCCTTCAGCACCAGCGCCGAGTAGGTGACCGGAGTGGACTCGCTGATTACCGGGCGACTCTCCGGCTTCGAGGCGTCCGGAACGGTCAGCGCGAAGACACCGGCGAGAGTGGCCGCCGCGACGCCCCCGGCGACGATCGGCACGAGGAAACGGCGTCGCCGCTTGGCCGGGGTCTCGCTGACGGGTACCGACACGATCTCCTCCAGGAGGCTTTGTGCGGCCCCGTCGAGGTGCGCGCTGACCGGAGGTCGGTAGGGGTCGGCGTCGCGGATCATCCGGTCGAGGTCGTCGTCGGTCATCTGCCCTCCTCGTGGGGCCGTGCGGTCATGACGTCGAGTACATGTCCGGGCGGTCCGAGCTCGTGACCGACGAGCTCCCGCAGCCGTGACCGTGCACGCGACAGCCGGGTCCGCACCACCGCAGGGCTCAGCGCCAGCACCTCGGCGATCTCGCGCGGCTCGAGCCCTTCCCAGAACGTCAGCGTCAGGACCTCCCGATCGATCTCGCCGAGCCGGGCCAGCGCCGCCTGGATCACCAGGCGTTCGGGCACCTCACTGCCGGGATCAGCGACGACTGTGGACTTCAGGCGCTCCCGTAATCGCTCGCCGAGACGCTCCCGGCGCGCGCCGCCGCGGTGATGGTTCGCCAGGACCCGCCGCGCCACCCCGTACAGCCACAGCCGAGCCTCGCCGTCCGGCGGCATGTCACGACTGCGCCGCCAGGCGACGAGAAACGTCTCGGCGACGATGTCGGCCGCGTCCTCGGGCTGCTCGGAACGCCGGATCGCGTACGCCAGCAGCGACTCGAAGTTGGCCGTGTAGATCCGCCTGAAGCGGTCCTCGTGTTCGGTCCCGGAGGTCACGTCTACTCCATGTCCGGCAGTACTCCGATCGTGACCGACGGTCTCGCGCGGCATGGCACGCTGGTCCGGTGCCCACGTTCTTCGTGTCCTACACGACGACCGACGAGCGGTGGGCCGAGTGGATCGCCGGCGTGCTCCGGGACGCCGGGTACGGCGTCGTCCTGCAAAAATGGCACATGGTGCCGGGCACGCACTGGCTGGCCGAGATGGACCGCGCGATGCGGGAATCCAGCCACACGATCGCGGTGGTCTCGGCGGCGTACCTGCGGTCGGCGTACGGCACCGCGGAGTGGCAGGAGGCGTACCGCACCGACCGTGAGGGCAGGCACCGGCGCCTGATCCCGGTCCGGATCGAGGACTGCGCCGTCGACGGGCTGCTCGCCCGGGTGACCCGGCTGGACCTGGTCGACCTGCCGCCGGACGTGGCCGCCGAACGACTCCTCGACGGCATCCGCGCGGTGCTCACGGGCTCGGCCGAGCCCACGGGGCCGATCACCTACCCCGGCCGGGCGTCCTCGGCGTACGTCGAGCAGGTCTGGCAGATCGCCCCGCCGACCCTGGACGGTCGCGACGCGGAACTCGCCGAGCTGGCCGCGTTCTGCACCGCGCCGGACGGCCCGTCCTACGCCTGGTGGCGGGCGAGCGCGTGGACCGGCAAGACCGCGCTGCTGTCCTGGTTCGTTCTGCACCCGCCGGCGAAGACCCGGGTCGTCTCGTTCTTCGTCACTGCCCGCTTCGCGGCCAACAGCGACCGGTCCGCGTTCACCGAGGTTCTGCTCGAACAACTGGGGGACGTCACGGGGCAGGCGCTTCCGTCGTTCCTGCCCGCCGCAACCCGGGAGGCGCGGCTGTTACGCGAGCTCGGAGCCGCTGCCGAGGTGTCGGCGCGGCGCGGGGAGCGGCTCGTCCTGGTCGTCGACGGGCTCGACGAGGACGCGCGGACCGACGGGCGCAGCATCGCCGCGTTGCTGCCCGTCCGTCCACCGGAGAACCTCCGAATCGTCGTCGCGGGGCGTCCGGACCCGCCGCTGCCCGACGACGTCCCCGGCGGTCATCCGCTGACCGACGCCGCAACCGTCGTCCGGGATCTTCCCGGCTCACCGCACGCGGCGGCGGCCATCCGTCCGCTTCCCGCCTCGGCGGCCGTCGTCCGGGATCTTCCCGGGTCACCGCACGCGGCGGTCGTCCGCGCGGACATGCAGCGGGAGCTCGACCGGCTCTGGAACGGCAGCACACTGGAGCAGGATCTGCTCGCGCTGGTCGTCGCGGCCGGTGGCGGCCTGTCGACCGCCGACCTCGCGGCGCTGGCCGACGGGGACGCGTCGGAGTACGCGGTGGAGCGCGCGGTCGGGAGCCGGACGTTCGCCACGCGCCGCGGACACTGGACCGGCGCGACCGTCCACGTGCTCGGGCACGAAGAGCTGCACCGGGAAGCCGTACGACGTCTCGGCCCCGGTCGGCTGGGCGAGTTGCGCGGCCGGTTGCACGCCTGGGCGGACCAGTATCGTGCTCGTGGCTGGCCGCCGGACACTCCCGAGTACCTGCTCCGCGGCTACTTCCGGCTGCTCCAGGACGCCGGTGACCTGCCACGTCTGGTCGCCTGCGCCACCGATCGGGCCCGCCACGACCGCATGCTCGACGTCGTCGGGGGCGACACCGCGGCCTTGGCCGAGATCGCCGACGCCCAGCACGCCGTGCGGGGCGCCGCGGTTGCGCCGGGCGCCGGAGTTGACGCGGTGCGGGGCGCCGGGGTCGACCTCGCGGTGATGGCGCGGCTCGCCGTGCATCGCACCCGGATCACCGAGCGGAACGCCAACATTCCGGCGCTGCTCCCGGCGGTCTGGGCGCGGCTCGGACACGGCACCCGCGCCGAGGAGCTGGCGCGAGCACTGGCGACCCGCCCGGATCGCCGCGTTCGCGCACTGGCCGAACTCGCGGTCGCGTTGTCCGGCGGGAGTGCGTCCGGCTCGGACAGGTCCGGTGACGGTGCGTCCCGCGAGGGAGCCTCCGACGCGGGGCGGGCCGAGCGGGCTGACGAGTTGGTGCGGCTCGCTGAGCAGATCGGGCGGGCGGTGATCACCTCGGTCGCGGATCGCCGCCACGTGCTGCGGGAACTCTGCCGCGTCCTGCTGCGGGGCGGCGACCTGACCGCAGCCGAGCGAGTGGCACGCGGCGCCGACGACCCGGCCGAGGTGGCCGGAGCGCTGGTCAGGCTGGGGCAGGACGCGCTCGAGCTCAGGCGCCCGGACCAGGCCGAAGCGCTGTTCCGCGGCCTGGACGATCCGGTGTATCGCCTGTTCGGGCTCGGCCACCTGGCCCAGCACCTCGCGGACGCCGAGCCCGGACGCGCCCGCGCGTTGATCGGCGAGGTCCGGAAGGGAGCGTCGCGGATCCAGGACGACCAGGACCGCTCCCGCGTCGCCGGAACCGCGGCGATCGCGCTGGCGCGGCTCGGAGCGCTCGACGACGCTTCGCGGGTCGCCGCGCGGGAGATCCCGCACCAGGAGTTCCAGGCCCGGGCGTGGCTGGCCGTGGCGCAGCACGCCGTTCGCGCGGGGGAGACCGGGCGTGCGCTCCGGCTGGTCCGCCGGGTCGACAAACGGACCGTGTACCTGCTGCTGGACTACCTGGACGACCTCTGGGAGCCGATGGCCGACATCCTGGCCCGCGCGGGCCGGCCGGACGAGGCAGCGCGGATCGCCGAGCGGTACAGCGACGAGCCCACGCCGGCCGCGTGGCTGAGCACACGCGTGCGCCTGGGCGCTCTGGCGGCCCGGGGCGGAGATCCCGACCGCGTCGTCGCGATCGCGCGTCAGATCACCGAGCCCGCGGACCAGGACGCGGTCCGGGTGGTGCTCAGCGCGGCGCTGGCCGAGGCGGGGGACCTCGTCGCGGCCGAGCGGATCGCACACCGCGTCGCCCACCCCGCCGAGCGCGGCCGAGCCCTGCTCGCCCTCGCCGCCGCGCTCACCTCCGCCCACAATCGAGACGCAGCCGCCCGCCCTCAAGACGCAGCCGACCGGGACGGATCCGAGCGGGGCCGCGCTGGCCGGGACGGGGCTGGCCGGGACGGGGCTGGCCGGGACGGGGCTGGCCGGGACGGGGCCGGCCGGGCCGCGGCTGGCGGGGCCGGGCTTGGCGTTCCCGGTCGGGACGGCGCCGCCCGGGATGAGCCCGCGCGGAGCCGCTCGGGCCGGGGTGCGGCTGGCTGGGGCGGGGCCGGCTGGGGCGGGGCTGGCCGGGAGGCGGCTGGCTGGGGCGGGGCTGATCTGGGCCGGGCGGAGCGGATCGTGCGCGCGATCCCGCTGCCCGACGCGCGAGCGGACGGGCTGGTGGCGCTGAGCGTCGCCGCGCTGGACGCCGGTGACCACGCGGCGGCGATCGCCTGGGCGCGGGAGGCCGAGCAGGTGGCCCGGGCCGCGGTCGACCAGGTCGAGTCCGATCGGGCCCACGCGGAGCTGAGCCGGAGCGCCGCCAGAGCAGGTCTCCTGGACGACGCCGAGCGCGCGGCGCGACGCATCCAGGACCTGCCCGCCCGCGTGCACGCGCTGAGCGATGTCGCCCGCGCCGCGGCCGTGGCCGGAGACGACGCCCGCGTCCGGCGTCTCGCGACCGACCTTCGGGTGGCGGCGGCGCGCATCGAGGACCCGGACCAGCGGCTGTCCGCGCGGATCGCCGCCTGCCTCGTGACGGCCCGCGCCGGTGACGTGGACGGCGCGCGGCGCGTGGCCACCGAGATCGACGACCGGCTGCACGGATCGTTTCGCGCACGCGCCGCGCTGGCCGCGGAGTTGGCCGGCGCCGGAAACGTCGCGGCGGCCCTCAACCTCGCACGCAGCGCACGCTTCGTGCGGGATCGCGCGAAAGCACTAGCAAGCGTCGCCATCGCCCTCGTCACCACCGCTGCGCCGGGCGCCGGCCGCGGCGCTTCCGCGCCCGCAACCTCGGGCGCCGCGCCCGGAGAAACCGCGGCTGCGGCCTCGGGTGCTGACGGCTGCGGCGGCGGTGTTGCTGGGGAGACCGTGGCGGCCGTGCTCCAGGAGGCGGAGGCCGCGCTTGCCGGACACGCGACGGGCGCGTTCTTGTCCGGTTCGGATGCGGTGGCCGCTGCGCTCCTGGAGACCGGCGACGCCGTCGGGGCTCGCCGTGTCGTGGGCGACGATCCACCGGCCGACGGGTCGTACCTGAGCCGTGAGCGCGTGCGGGTTCTGCTCGCGACGACGTCCGATCTCGACCACGCGGAGAAGGTCATCCGGGCGATGGCCGATCCGCACGCCGGGATCGGTGGGTTCCTCCAACTGATCCGGGCTACTGCGGAGACCGGACAGTACGACCGGGCACGTGCGCTCGCCGACGAGTTGCCCGGCCGGTACCGGACGGTGGGGCTCCTCCAGCTCAGCGTCACTGCCGCCGGATCGGGCGCATACGCGCTGGCGGACCGGGTCGCGCGGGAGATCGACAACGACGACGATCGTGGACGCGCTCTGGCGAGCCTGGCCGAGGCCTACCACCACGCGGGCTACCCGGACCGGGCGGTGGCGCTGCTGGCGGAGGTGATGAGCACCGGTCACTGGGCCGGTCCGGCGCTCGGCGTCCTGCCGGACGTCGCTCCGGCCGCGATCGCGACGCTCTCGACGCTGGTGTGCGACGGCCCGCCCTTCGCGGCCGATCGCCGGCGCGGGGTGCAGACGTGAGGGCGGGAACGATGCGAGTGAGGGCTCGCTAGAGCGAGCTTTCCGCCGCATCGTTCGGGCGTGCGGCGTCGACCCGGGGTAGGCGCTGCGCGCTCCGTGTCGGACCGGTAACCGTCTTAGGCGTCAGGAGGGTCCGCCGGCGCGGATCGTGAGGCGGGTCCAGGCGCCGACGTTGACGGTGGCGCCGTCGGAGAGCGGCACCGGCTGCTCCGCGTCGATCGGATCGGGACTGCCGTTGACGTACGTGCGGTTGGTCGACCGCAGGTCGATGACCGACCACTGTCCGTCCGGCTGCGGCAGCAGGAGCGCGTGGGTGTGCGAGACGGCCGGGTCTTCCGGGGGCCCGACCAGGTCGATGTCCGGATAGACGCCGCGCGACCTGCTGCGGCGGCCGATCAGCAGCTGCTGGCCGGTGAGCGGGAACCGGCGCTCGGGGCAGAACAGCGGGAAGGTGACCTCGTCGACGTCTGGCCCGTCCATGGCCCGGACGCGTTCGTAGTACTCGCGGTCGGCGGTGACCACCACCCACCAGCCGCCGGGAGCAGCCTCCGGGAGCGACTCGCCCAGTGCGGCCGGGGGCGACGGTGCGGCCGGGGGCGACGGCGGGGCCGGGGGCGACGGCGGGGCCGGGGGCGACGGCGGGGCCGGGGACGACGGCGGGGCCGCGGCCAGCGAATCGTGGCCGCACTCCTCGCAGAACCGCCCGGTCAGCGGCGCGTGGCAGACCGGACACGCAGCGGCCTCGGCCGCCCCCGCCGACGACCCCGCCACCCCGGGCGGCCCGAGCCCGGACGACCCCGACCCGGACGCTCCGGGAACCGGCCCCGACGGCATCCCGGACAGGCGCGTGCCGCACTCGTCGCAGTAGTCCGTCGAGGCGGACTCGTGGCCTCGCGGGCAGACGACCATGACGGCGACCTCCTGAAGAACGTGCTAGGGGTATCAGTCCGAGGATTCCCGCCGGACCTGGCGCGTCTTCCGGGACCCCACCGCGGCCATCTCGACGTCGATACTGGCCGCCACGCTTCGCAGCCGCACGGTCCCGGTGCGCTCGTCGATGACATCGACGACCTTCGCCAGCATTTTGGCGGTATCTTCCCGCCCGGCCTCGGACGCCAGCCGCACGGCGGTGCCGAGCCGGGCGGTGGCCTGCTCGACGTCCCCGGCGGCGCGCGCGGAGAGCCCGGCCTGGATCGCCTCGGCCAGCTCGGTCTCGTTGCTGTAGTGCGCGACCTGCCGGTTGAGCCGGGTCGAGGACGCCATGTCGTCGGTCCAGACCGCGCGGACCAGGCTCTGCGCGAGCACGTCCTCACCGTGCACCACGCTGACCCTGGCGGCGAGCATCTCCTCGCCGACCGGGTTGGGCTCGACGTCGACCCGCAGGTGGTACTCCCTGGTCTCGGCGCCCCAGGTACCGATCGGGTACTCGCCGATCCGCGCCGACACGTCGGTCCGCCGGTCGGTGAGATCGGTGATCTCCGGGTGGACCTGCTTGACGAACTGGACGCGGGCGCCGGTGGGCGTCCACACCCGCAGCGCCACACCGGCCAGGTTCTTGCTCATGGCCGCCGACGTCATCGCGACGAAGTCGGCGGTGAGGTCCCGCGGGTCCGGGATGCCGGACGCCGTTCCGTGCAGTTGCTCGGCGATCTTGATCAGGTCACGGGCGACCCAGCCGGTGCCGACACCCCGGCTGTCGCAGACGAACTGGCCGACGCACGGCGCCAGCGCGTCGTTGAACGTCTTCTCGGCCTCGCCGTTGGCCCCGTCGGTCAGCAGGATCGCGTGGTTGATCGCGGCGCCCCGGCGGGCGAACAGCGTCCGCGCCAGCGTCAACCAGACGCCGATCGCGGTCCCGCCACCGGCCCGGACCGAACGCAGCGCGTTCTGCGCGGCCCGGCGCGTCCGCGGGGACGACACCGCGAGCTCGTTTCCGGACGGGTAGTCGAGCCGGGCGCCGGTGTCACCGGAGACGATCCCGAACGCGACGCCGTCCGGCAGCGCCTCGATCGCGGCGGCGGCGGCCTCCTTCGCGGCCACGAGTTTGCTGCCGGACATCGACCCGGAGGCGTCGATGAGGATGATCTCCGCGGTGTCGGTTCGGGACGTCGGGGCAGCACCACCACCGGCCACGCCGGACCCGGTCACCGTGAGCACCGCGTCCACGGTCCGCCCTTCCGCCGGCAGGAACTCGTTCTGGTGAGTCTCGATCGTGATGGTCGCAGGCATGCTCATAACGAGGCTCCTCGCGGGTGAGTGACTGGGGACGAGAGAACCGCGACGGCGATGTTGTCGGCGCCCCCGGCGTCGAGCGCCAGCCGGGTCAGACGGCGCGCCGCCTCGCGCGGAGGAACACCGGTGAACCCGGCGAGCGCCGCCGCCGACGGCAGGTAGCGGGACAGGCCGTCCGAGCACAGCACCAGGCAGCCGTCGGCGGGTGGCTCCACCACCGCGACCTGGACCTCGATGCTGCCGGCGTCGGCGCCGACCCAGCGGACCAGCGGGGCACCGACCGCGGCCGGGAGAGCGTCGTCGACGGTCAGACAGCGCGGCTCACCCGCGGCGGGAACCCAGTACGCCCGGCTGTCACCGACCCAGCCGATCGTGATCCCGCTGTCGGTGACGGTCCCGGACACGTAGGTGCAGCTGGGCGCGTTACGCGGATCCACCTCGGCCAGCCGGGCCACCGCCGCGAACGCACGCCGGAACGCCTCCGCGGCGGCGGCGCGCGCCTCGGACCCGAGCGCCAGCGCGCTCAGCAGCTCGCGGAGGCCGGTGTCGGCCGCGGCGGTCGCGGCCGCGTCCGCGCGCGGGGTGGTGGACACCCCGTCGCAGACGACCGCCGCGACCCCGTCCGCGACGGCGCCGATCGCGACCGCGTCCTCGTTGTGGTGCTTGCGGTGGCCACGGTCGGTCACGGCGGCCAGGCCGGGGAGCTCCAGCTCGGCGCGGTCCAGCCCCGCGCCTCGCCGCCGTCCGCACTCGGCGCAGTAGGCCCCGGCGCGCACCCCCACCGCCCCACAGTGACCGCACCGGCCGCCGGGCGCCGCCGAGGAGAGCCACTGCGACGACGGCGCCCGCAGGTCACCACCGCACTCCTCGCAGTACAGGTCGGCGTCCGCGCCGGTCACCGCGCAGTTCGGGCAGGTGAGCACCATCGTCACACCAGCGTCCGCGGGCGGATCCCGTTGGCCAGGTCCACCAGCGTGATCCGTTGCGCGGAGTCCGGCGCCACCCGGGCCAGCGTCCGGTAGACCCGCTCCAGGCCGAACCGCAGGCCGCGTTCGGTCAGCGGGGAGCCGAGGACACGGGCGCCGCCGCCGTCGGCCGGTGCCCCGTTCCGCACCCAGCTCAGCGCGGCGGTCAGCAGGTCGACCGAGAGCGCGGCCTTCGGCTCGACGTCGAGCGGAAGGCGTTCGATCCGCGCGGACACGTCGGCGAACACCGCCGCCGAGGGGGGTGCCGCCAGCCGGGCGCGGGCCGCGGCGACCCCGGCCGCCACGTGGTGGCTGGAGCTGACCGGAACCGCCTCCAGCACCTCGATCGCGGCGTCCTGCTCACCGCGGGAGAGCAGGATCCGGGCCAGGCCGAACGCCGCGCTGACGTACCCGTGGTCGGTCGTCCACACCCGGCGGTAGCGCGGGTAAGCCGCGTCCGGGTCGCCGGCCCACTCGTTCGCGGTCGCGAGCGCCAGCTGCGTGATCGGCTCGCCGGGCAGCGCCCAGAACACGACGTCGAACGCGGCCGCGGCAGCGCGGGGATCCCCGTCGGCCAGCGCGGCCAGGCCCCGGAACCAGTCGATCCGCCAGTCCGGCGGCGCCACCGCCGCGAGGCCGTCGAGCGTCTGCCTCGCGCCCGCGGTGTCACCCACCGCGATCCGGGCGCGGGCCAGCGCGATCGGCACCTCGATGCTGTCGCCCGGCGCGCCGGCCGCGGCCGCCGCGAGGGCGTCGGGGTCGAGACCGCGGGTGGCCAGCAGGAACGAGGCACCGGGGTCGGTGGGGTCGATCTGCGGCACCGGCAGCGCGGCGGCGATCGCGGGCCCGTCGAAGGCACCGCCGAGGTCGGTCGCGAACGCCGTGCCCTCACCGCTGAACTGCGCGGACGGCGCGGGGCGGGGCTTCCCGTCGCCGGTGGCCAGAACCTGGCGCAGGACGCCGAGCAGCTGCTCGGACATGTCCGCGGCGGTCTCGAAGCGCCGATCCGGGTCGTGGTCGGTGGCCCGCAGCAGGAGCCGGTGGTACGGCTCCTGCTCGGCGAGCAAGGGCTGGTCGTCGGGGGAGGGGAGCCGGTCGACGTAGGTGGACGAGAAACCGCGGAAGTCCAGGCTGAGGACGGCCAGCGTGCGGGCGACCGTGTAGAGGTCGGAGCTGACCGACGGCCCGGACCGGGCCACCTCCGGGGCCTGGTAGCCGACCGTCCCCCAGACGGCGCTCGTCGTGTCGTCGATCCGGCGAACTGCGCCCAGGTCCACCAGCGTGAGCCGGTCGTCGGCGTGAATCGCGTTGTCGGGCTTGAAGTCGCAGTACAGCAACCCGCGTTCGTGCAGGTAGCCGAACGCGGGCAGGATCTCCAGGCCGTAGGCCAGCACCTGCTCCAGCGGTAGCGGCCGGGCCACCCCGTCCGGCCCGGACCGGTCGGTGCGGATGTCGCGGAGCGACCGGCCGCCGACGTAGGCCATCACGATGTACCCGACGTCGTCCCCGGTGCGCGGGTCCGGGTGCAGGGCGAAGTCGTGGATCTTGACGATCCCCGGGTGGTCGACGCTCACCAGGAACCGCCGCTCGGAGACCGCCGCCGCCATCGCGTCCGGGTCACCGGCGTCGATCAGGCCCTTGAGCACGACCCAGCGGTCGCTCACGTCGTCGCCGACGTTCTTGTCCCTGGCCAGGTAGATCCAGCCGAGGCCGCCGTAGGCGAGGGCGCCGAGCACCTCGTACCGGCCCGCGACCAGCGTGCCGGGCGCCAGCTTCGGGACGAACGAGAACGGCGTCCGGCACGACGGGCAGAACCCCTCGTCGCGTCCCGGCTTGCCGTCGCGGTCGCGGCCCACCGGGCGCTCGCAGCCGGGGTTGCCGCAGAACCGCCGGTCCTGGGCCACCTTCGGGTCGGCCAGGACGGCCGTGGCGGGATCCGGCAGCGGGATCCGCGGCAGGTCGAGAAGGCCGCCGCCGATGCGGCCCCGCCCGGTGGTGCGGCCGCGGCGGCTCGGGCGCGACGATCCGGTGGTCGAGGAAGTCCCCGACGCCGAGGACGGCCCGGTCGCCGAGGACGGCCCGGTCGCCGAGGACGGCCCGGTCGACGACGAGCCGGTGGACGAGGGGCCCGCGGACGAGGGGCCGGTGGACGGACGAGCCGCGGGCGCCTTGCGTCCACACTCGTCGCAGTACCCGTCGGGGGCGTAGGTTCCGGCGCAGCCGGGCCGTACGCAGGTTCCACTCACGCCGCGCCACCTCCAGGGCTCTCCAGCAGAGATCGCTGGTACGCCACGACCGCGCGGGTCGCGGCGGGCAGATCACAGGGCGCGGTCCAGAGCAGCGCCCTGGCCGCGCTGTAGCCGGCCAGAACGTCCGAACGCTCGATCAGGCCGAGCCGGGCGGCCTTCGCCCGGTAGGCCTCCAACCGGCCGCGTAGTTCCTCGCGCCGGGCGAGCAGGCCGTCGGCGAACCGGTGCCGTTCCCCGGCGTGGTCCAGCGCCTCGCGGACCGACCGCTCCAGCGCGGGCAGCGCGGTGTCCAGCGCGACGACGTCGAGCCGCTCGAGCGTGGCCAGCCGCCGCCGCAGCGCCGGTTCGGAGTCGGTGGCCGCCGGGAGTCGCGGGTCGTGGATCTTCTCGGTCGCCAGCGCGTACACGTCCCGCGCCGCGCTCTCGGCGGCGGCCAACCGGTCGAGCGCCTCTTGCACGGCCGCGCGCCGGGCCGGGTAACCCGCGCGCAGCGCGGCCTGCCGCGCCAGCCGCGCGGCGGTCTTCTCGACGGCGGCGACGAGACGCTGCACGTCCGCTCCGGCCGGGTCGGTGCCGAGCGGATCGGCGGTCGCGCGGGCCCGCAGCTCCCGCAGCGCCGTCCGATGCGCGTCCACCTCGGCGTCCGCCGCCGGCGCAGGCCCGGCGCCCACACCCAGCCCGGCGTCCGCGTCGGTGAGCGCGCTCTCCAGGCGGCCGAGGAGTGCGGTCAGCGCGGCCACCCGCTCGTCGACGACCGTCAGGGTCCCGCGGATCTGGCGGCAGTCCTCGTCCAGCCGGTAACACAGCGCCGCGGCGCCCAGCACGCGGTAGGCGCCGGGCAGCGACTCGTCCGCGATCGGCGCCTCCAGCAGCGCCGACACCTCGGTGACCTGGGTGCGCGACGGCCACCGGGCCGACGTCCGCAGCCGGGCCGCGGCGTCGAGCACGGTTCCCAGCGCCGCGAAGCCCGCCCACAGAGCGTCCACCTGAACCCGGACGCGCTCCGCGACCTCAGCCGTCGCTCCCCGGAGACCGGGGGACCGCAAGTGGGCCAGGCCGCCGTGCTCGGTGTCCATCGCGACCAGCGCCGCCGCGAGCTGTTGGCGACGCTCGTTCAGCGCGGCCAGTCCGCGGTCGACGCCGCCCCGGCTCCTCGGCGCGGCCACGTCAATCCCGGTAGTCCGAGGGCAGCGCGGGCGGCTCACCGAGCGCACCCAGCCAGTTCCGGTAAGCGTTCACCAGCGAGCCGTCGGCGCGCAGGCCCTCCAGGACCTTGTTGACGAACCGGACCAGATCGACGTGGCCCTTCTGGATCCCGATGCCGGACAGCTCGCTGCTCAGCGGCTCTCCGACGATCTCCGTGCCCGGGTCCTGGGCGGCCAGCCCGAGCAGGATCGTGTCGTTCGTGGACACCGCGTCGATCTGGCCCTGCTGGAGCATCAGCATGCAGTCGACGGTCAGGTTCGCGCTGACCGGGACCACGCCCGGCACCGCCGCGATCTTGACGATGCTCGTGCTGCCGCTGGTCGCGCAGATCTTGCCGCCGCGCTTACCGATGTCGAAGATCGTCGTGATGTCCGACCCCCTGTTGACCAGGAGCTTCTGACTGGCCCACAGGTACCCGGACGAGAAGTCGATCTGCTTCCAGCGCGCGCAGTTCATCGTCATGGTCCGGATGACCATGTCCACCTCGCCGCGTTGCAGCACCGGGATCCGGTCGGCGGTCGTGATGTGCCGGAACTGGATGCGGTTCGGGTTCGTGCGCCCGTCCGGGAACAGCGCGGCGGCGATCCAGCGGGCCATGTCGATCTCGAACCCGGCGAGGTCGCCGGTCGTCGGGTCGAGGTAGCTGAGTAGGTTCGCGTTCTGGTCGGTGCCGATGATCAGCCGGCCCCGCTTGACGATCGCCGCCATCGTCGATCCGGGAGGCATCCGGCCCGGCGCAGGCAGCGTCGAGACGGGCCGGTAGCTGGCCTCGGGGAAACAGTCGGCCTGCGGTGGCGGGCTCGTCACGACCGCCGGATCCGACACGCCGGGCGGACGGGGCGCCGCCGCGGACGGGTGATCCACCTCCGGCAGTGCGGCCGGGGACCCACACGCCGCCAGCGTCAGCACCAGCAGCAGTGCACCGAGACGTTTCATCGGTACTCCCCGATCCGGGCGCGGGTGCCGAGCACCGTCGCGACGAGGACGATCAGGATCGGCAGCACGAGCCCGATCCGCGCGCTGGTCAGGCCGCCGACGGCGTCGCCGGACTCCCGGGCGAACCGGTCGCCGGTGATCTCGATGGCCTTGCCGAGGTCCGCGTCGAGCTTCGCGAACCCCGTCGACGGGCTCTCGGCGTTGTCGCTCAACGCGAGCGTGACCGCCTCGGCGTGCCGGCCCTGGTCGTCGAGGAGGCGGAGGCCGTCGTGCTGCGCCTCCCAGGCGCGCGCGGTCTCGGTGAGACCGGCAACCAGGTCCCGGTCGCCGGTGTCCCGCGCCCGGTCGGTGATCTCGCGGAGCACACCCGACTGCCGGTCCTCGCCGAGGAGCTGATCCATCATCACCTGGTAGTGATCCTCGTCGGACGCCCCGTCGCCGCGCGCGATCAGCGCGAGCGACTCGTCGGCGCGGGCCTGCAGGGCGAGCACCCTGGCCTCGGCGAGGTCGGCGAACAGGGCCGATCCGGTCCGGCGTCCGGTGTCGACATGGCCGGTCGCCGAGCCCAGCGCGACCGTCACCCAGACGATCGAGACCACTGTGGCCAGCGTCGCCACCGCGAGGCCCGGGTTGACCAGCCGGTTGGTCCGGCGAGTGACGAACACCTGGACGCCGATCAGCGCGCCGAACAGGACCAGGCCGAGCAGGAAAACGAGCACCGGGAAGTCGGCGCCGCTCCGCTGAGCCGCGGCCAGCCGGTCGGTCTCCAGCGTGAACAGCTCCTGCGCGGCGGGGAGCAGCGTGCCGCGCATCAGGCCGGACGCCTCCTGCAGGTAGGCGCCGCCCAGCGGGAGCCGCTGGCGGTTGTACGCCCGCGCGGTCTCCACGACTCCGGTGTAGACCGGCAGTTGGACGGCGAGCGAACGGAGCAGCGTCTCGCTCCGGTTGTTCGGGTCGGTGGCGTCGTCGGTGGCGCGCAGCGCGAGCGCGAGCGCCGAACTGGCCCTGGCGATGTCGTCGAGGTACCGCTGGCGCAGCGCCGGGGTCTCGACCCCCTTGGAGAGGAACGCCGCCGCGGCGGTGGCGTCGGCGTCCGACAGTGACCGGTAGACGTCCAGGGCGTGGACGCTCAGCGGCCCGCTGACCGTCCGGATCTGGTCGACGCGCGCCGCGCGCTGCTGCACGGCCAGCAGGCCGACGACGCCGAACAGCACGGCCAGGGCGACCAGGGCGGCGGTGAGCGTGACGAGGAGCCCGGGGGTGGTTCTCGCCCGCCGGACGGCCGGTAACGTCGCGATCCGCGTAGGAAGTTCGACCGACACCCAGACGCCCCCCGATGCAAGCCGAGCGAACCAAGCACTGCAAGGTTAGGGCCGACGGTCAAGCCCTCGTGCCGTTTCCGGGTCAGCCCGGGTCTGACGTCGTGTAACGGGTGCGCGCACCGCAATAACAAGCCCAAACATCCGGTGGTCCGGCAGCCTGCGGGATGTATCAATCCGGGCGCCCGCGCCTCTGTGTCTGCGAACAGCGGACGCAGGGGAGAACTGATGGAAGACACCGAGAGGCTGGCGATCGTCCGTCTCGCGGCGACGTATCACGAGACGCTCGGGCGCATCCAGACCGCCGGTCAGCTGGACGCCGTGCTGCGGCTCGGCCGGGAGTTGTCGACCGCGCTGCCGGAGGACCAGGCCCGGCTGTTCGGCCGGCTCGTCGCCGCGAAACAGGGTGCGGCCGGCCGGGTCCCGCGTCCGCGGGACGGCGACTAGCCTCGTGGCACCGAGTCGCCGTTGAGCGGATTGCATTTGGAAGGGCCCCGGGTCTCCCAAATGCAATCCGCCCGGGCGGCGTCATGCCCCGACGGCGGCGTCCAGCTGCTCGGGGCGGAGGCGGCTGAGGCCGCTGAGGCGGAGTAGCGGCGGCGCGAGGACGAGCAGTCCGACGCCGAGCGCCGCCACCGCCACCATCGCCCCGCGCAGCCCCACCGCGTCCGACCAGAGCCCGACGTACACCGGGCCGCCGAGGAACCCCAGGTACGACACGGTCGTGACGATCGACGTCGCGCGGCCCCGGTGCGTCTCGTCGACCGCCCGCGACACGATGCCGACGAGGGTAGGGAACAGCACCGCGGTTCCGGCCGCCGCCAGCGCGAGCCCGAGCGCGGCGACGACGAGCGTGGGCGCCACCGCGATCAGGCCCGCGCCGGCGGCGGCACCGACGGCGCCGGCCAGTAGCACGGTGCCGGCCCGGTCGGCGCCCAGGCCGCCGGCCGCGAACCGGGTCAGCGCGACCGTGGCCGCGAACACGGCGGGCGCCACCGCGCTCAGCCCTCCGGTGGCGTGCAGTTCGTCGTCGGCGAAGACCGCGCTCCAGCTCTGGTGCGCGTTCTCGCTGGCGAACGCCAGAGCGCCCAGGATCCCGACGAGCACGAACGGGCCGATCCGCCACCGGCCGGTCGCCACCGCATCCCGGCGAGGCTCCGGGGAAGCGACACCCACCGGCAACGTCCGGCGCAGCGCGACACCGGCCGCCACCGACAGCACCGCGACGACGACGAACGGCACCGCGAGCGGCAGCGACGCCGCCGAGGCCAGACCGGTCCCGAGGCTGCCGAGGACCACCAGGCTCGAGAACACACCGTGCGCCCGCGTGATGACCGGTCGCCCGGCGAGCGTCTCGGCCCGTCCGGCGACCGCGTTCATCGCCACGTCGGCGGCTCCGCTGGTGGCGCCGACGAGCGCCAGCCCGGCGCACAGGCTGACCAGGTCCACCGCGGTCAGCGCCAGCCCCGCGGCGGCGACGCCGAGCGACGCGATGAGCGCGGCCGCGACCGGGAGCCCCCAGCGGTCGAGCGCCCGGCCGACCAGCAGCATCGCGGGAAGAGCGCCCGCGCCGACGAACAGCAGCGCTAACCCCAGCTCGCCGTCGCTGAGCCCGGCTTGCTGCTGGACGCGGGGCACGGATGCGCCCCACACCCCCCAGAACGCGCCGAAGGCGGCGAACGCGACGAAGGCCGAAGTCGTGAGGCGTGGCATGTGTGTAACGATACACAGCCGAGCTAGGCTGAGCACGTGGCATCCTCGAAGCGGGTCACGCTGGCCCAGGTGGCCGAGCTGGCCGGCGTCTCGGTGATGACCGCGTCCTACACGTACAACCAGCCCGGGCGCGTCTCCGACCAGGCGCGCTCGAAGGTGCTGGAGGCGGCCGAACGCCTGGGGTACGCCGGGCCGGATCCCAGCGCCCGATCGCTGCGCCGCGGCAGCACCCAGACGCTCGGCGTCGTCCTGGGCGAGCACCTGACCTACGCGTTCGACGACCCCGGAGCCGTCGCGTTCCTGGCCGGGATCGCCGAGGTCTGCGCCGGCCGCGGTTACGGCATGACGATCCTGCCGATCACCGGCGCCCCCGACGACGTCCCGCGGGTCACCGGCGCCGCCGTCGACGGGTTCATCGTCTGGACGACCTCGGACGACGACCCCGTGCTCGCCGCCGTCCGCGCGACGAAGCGTCCGGCGGTGATCCACGGTGGACCGGCGGTTCGCGGACTGGAGCTGGTGACCGTCGACAACCGCGCCGCGGCCGCCGCGGTCGGAGTGCTCGCGTTCGCGGGCGCGCGGCGCCCGGCGATCCTGAGTTTCCCGCTGTCCCGCGAACGGGTCAGCACGATCGGACGGGCCGCCGACCTGCCGCACGCCACGTTCCCGGTGACCCGCGAGCGGCTCCAGGGTTATCGGGACGCCGCCGAGCGCACCGGGTTCGCCTGGGACGACGTCGTCGTCGCGGTCTGCGCGCGCAACGACGCCGCCGAGGCCGAACGCCTCGCGGCGACGCTGCTCGGATCCGCCGATCCGCCCGATGCGATCGCCGCGATGGGTGACCAGCAGGCGGCGGGCGTGCTCGCCGCGGCCCGCGCCGCCGGGTGCGCCGTCCCGGACGACCTCGCGGTCACCGGGTGGGACGACGCCGAGGTGGCGGCGCGGCTCGGGCTGACCACGGTCGCGCAGTCGCTGCGCGAACAGGGCGCGGTCTGCGCCCAGGTCGCGCTCGGGCAGCAGACGAGCCCCCGCGCCGCGCGGTGGTCCCTCGTCCGCCGGAGCAGCACCCGGAGCAGCACCGGGCGCGGCGCCCGCTGACCGCCGGACGGCGGCCCGGTCAGCGCGGACGAGTCAAACGGTCAGCGCGAACGGGTCAGGAACGCAGCGGCGCGGTCCAGGGCGTCGTCGGCGTCGTCGAGCACGCCGTGCGCGAGCTGATAGACGTGCGGTAGCCCGGCGGCGACCTCCAGCGTCACCTCGACGTCGTCCGCGGCCGCGCGAGCCGCCAGCCGGACCGCGTCGTCCAGCAGCACCTCGACGCTCCCGACCTGGATCAGCAGCGGGGCGATCCCGGAGAGGTCGGCGAAGATCGGGCTCGCCGCCCGCGCGTCCTCCGACACGTACTTGTCCGCGTACCACCGCAGCGCGGCCTCGTCGAACAGCGGGTCGCGCCCGACCCTGGTGCGGATGCTCTCGCCGGTCAGCGTGAGGTCGGCCCACGGGGAGAACACCGCAGCGGCGGCCGGCTGGGCGAGCCCGGCCTCGCGGGCGGCGGCGAGCAGCGCCACCGCCAGCCCGCCGCCCGCGGAGTCGCCGGCCACGAGGAGCCGCTCGGCGGGAACCGTGTCGAGCAGCTCGCGGTAGGCGGCCAGCGCGTCGTCGAGCGCGGCCGGGTACGGGTGCTCGGGAGCCAGCCGGTAGTCCAGGGAGTAGGCGGTGGCTCCGAGGCGGCGGGCGAGTCCGGCGGCCAGGTGGGTCCCGGTCCGGGCGGAGCCGACCACGTAACCGCCGCCGTGCAGGTAGAGCAGCGTCGTGACGGGCTGCACCCGTACGGCGGGCCGTCCGCCGAGCACGACGTCCCCCAGCGTCACGTCCGGGGCCGGGGGATGGGTCATGGCCGCGGCGAACGACTCCCGCTCGGCGGCCACCGTGCCGCCGATGGGCGGAGCGGCGGCCAGCGCCGCGATCAGATCGTCCCGCTGTTGCTGTCGGTTCACGTCGACCTCCGTCGGGGTCTGCCAGGATGTGCAGAGACTGTTTACCAGTAACTAGATTCCTAGGAATCTAATTCCCGCGATTGGAAGTTTGGATGGCGGATCCGTTCGTGTTCTTCACGGCCCTGGTGCGGGTCGAGACCCGGCTCTGGAACGTGATCGACGCTCGCCTGCGTGCCGAGCACGATCTGCCGGTCGGATCGCTGCAGTTCCTCCGCCTGATGAGCGGCCCGGGCCCGTGCCGGGTGCAGGACATCTCGTGCGCGCTCGACCTCACGGTCGGCGCCACCAGCAAGGCCGTCGACCGGCTCGAGGCGCGGGGCTTCTGCGAACGACAGGCCAATCCGGACGATCGTCGCTCGTCGCTGCTCGTGCTCACCACCGCGGGCCGGGAGAAACTCGCGGCGGCGACCCCGACGTTCGACGCCGCGATGACGCGCCTGCTGGCCGCCCTGCCCGCCGACGCCGTCGCCGGCCTGGAGCGCGGCCTGGAAGTGCTGGAGCGCGAGCTGGACGGCTGAGCCGCGGTCAGGCGTAGTCGGTCGAGCGGCTGACGTGGGCCCACTTCTCGGCTTCGGCGTTGCGCGCTGCCCCCGACGCGAGCGCGGACGCCAGCGCGTCGGAGCCCAGCGGCAGCCGCCGCGGCGCGCCACCGCGGCGGCGGCCGCCTGCGGGTCGGTGACGTCCAGCGCGAACGCCTCCACCCGGCCCGGGTGCGCCGCCACCAGATCGTCCAGGTCGCCTGCCCGCCGCGCGGTCGCCATCACCCGGGCACCCGAGGAGGCAGCGGCTGCCGCAATCGACCGGCCCAGCCCCCGGGAAGCGCCAGTGACCAGCCACACCGTCGGCTCTGCCATGGTTCTCTCCACCCTTCGAAACGGAAAAGCATCCGCATCCGAGAGTGGCCCGGGTTCGGCACGGGCGACCCCGGTACCCGACCCTGGTGTCGCCGACCAGGGGGTTCCACCGGGGTGATCGGTGCCCCTCCGGGGGCAGGCTGAAAACCAGCCCCACCACCCCTCGGCAAGGAGCCCGGACATGTCCACGATTCACCTCCACCAGACGACCACCGCGACGCCCGAGCAGTTCGTCGCCGCGCTCACCGACTTCGGGCCGGGCCGGTCCGAGCTGTTCAGCGCCAGCGCCGACGAGTACCTGGAGGTGCACGACAGCGGCCCCAGCCACGCCGACGTCACCGAGGGCTCACGCCGCGAACTGGCCCCCGCCCTCGGGGTGTCCGGTCAGGACTCGAGCCCCGCCGCCCGGGCCATGTAGGCCGCGTACCAGGCAGGCCACTCCGCGTCGGCGTGGCCGAGCTCCTCCTCGTGCTTGCCGTGCGCGATCGCGGCGGCGCGCAGGGCCTGCTCCACCTCGGCCACCGACCCGTACACGACCTGGGTGATCCGTCCCGGATGCCGCTCGGTGACCTCCTGCAGCGTGAACAGGTTGCCGTCCGGGTCGGTGAACGTCGCGAACGAGCCGTACGAGCGTCGCTCCGGCTGCAGCCCGGGCACCCGGTCCTTCCGTCCGGCGTGGTGGAACACGCCTCCGGCGTCGTGGTAGACCTCGCTCACCAGAACGCCCCGGGAGACCAGCTCGTCCCTGGCGGCGACGATGTCGTCGACGACCATGTGGACGCCCTGCGCGGAGCCCGGCTCGGCGGCGGTGATCCCGTGACCGAAGAGGAGCGACGCGGCCGAGCCGGGCGGGGTGAAGTGCACGAGCCGGAAACCGTTCGGACCGTGGTAGTCCACGTCCTCCCGGAAACCGAGCTTGCCGTAGAAGTCCTTCGCGCGGTCCACGTCCGAAACCGGCAGGACGATGACCTCGATCTTGAAATTGACCATGCACCCGACGATCGCGTGCGCGGCCGGTCATCGCCCCCGTGGCGGTCCCTGGTCGAATCCCTGGCGCACCCGGGAGGTCGCGCCCCACACCAGACCGGCCGCCAGCGCGCCGAGCGTCGTCAGCGGGAACAGCCAGCGGGCGATCGCGCCGTCGTCGCCGAGCACGTCGGGCAGCCGGATCAGCGAGTACACGTAGACGAAGCCGGTCACGACGAGCGTGAACGCGCCGGCGACGACCGGGGTCTCCCAGCCGAGGAAGCCGGTGTCCTCCTCGTCGCGGCGCAGGAACCAGACGACGATCGCCAGCGCGGTGAGCGCGATCAGCAGCGTCACGCCCAGGCCGCCGATCATGCCCTGGAACAGCGCCATCCAGGACGAGTCCGAGGTGACCGCGGCCAGCGCGGCCACACCGGACAGCACCGGGCCGATCAGCGCGGCCCTGGTCGGCCTCCCGTCGGTGGCGCGATGTGCCAGCGGTGCCGGCAGGGCACCGTCGCGGGCCAGCGCGGCGACCTGGCGGGCGATCGCGTGCGCGAACGTCACTCCGACCGCGAGGCCGCCCGCCGCGAGCAACGCGGTGAGCAGGTCGGTGACCGCGCCGACCGAGGACGGGTCCACGATCCGCAGCACGACCTCGACGATCAGCGGCTGGCTCCCGGTGCCGGTCAGCGACTGGTAACTGCCCTGCGCCATCGCGATCACGTCCTCCGGGCCCAGTGCCACGCTGATCGCGGTGGCGCTGACCACGAGGACGACGGTGACCAGCGCGTAGGCGATCGTGGTGGCGCGCGGGACCGTGCGCGCCGGCTCGTCGGCCTCGTCGCGGTAGGCCAGTCCGACCTCGGTGCCGACGAACGCGGTCAGCGCGAGGCACGTCGCGAGCGTGAACGAGCCGGTGAGCAGCGAAGCCGGGTCCAGCCCGGCGAACGACACCGTTCCACCGGCCGGGTTGGCCAGCGCCTCGACGTCCAGCCAGACGACCGCGAGTACCTGGACCACGCCGAGCACCGCGAGCAGCCCGACGACGTGGCGCAGCGGCAGCCGGGTGGTGGCGGCGACGAGCACGGCCGCGGCGACGACGCTGCACCACAGCGGGGTGTCGACGTCGACCAGCGCGAACACCAGGCCGCGGAGCGCTCCGCCGAAGAACACCAGCACACCGGCGAGGAACGCGAGGTAGGAAACCAGTGCCAGGGCCGCCGCGCCGAGCCCGGCCACCGGCCCGAGACCGGCGGTGACGAGCGCGTGCAAACCGCCGCCGTGCGGGACCCGCCGGGCCATCCCGGCGTGCGCCGCGGAGAACACGACCATGACGATGCCGCCGAACGCGAGTACCAAAGGCACCGCCACCGAGCCGCTGTACTGGTAGATCGTGGGGAGGAACCCGTACAGCGGGACGAACGGAGCGTGTGCCATGGCGAGCAGCACAACGAGGTGCAGCGTGCCCGGACGGCGCGGTCCGGTATTCGTGCCGACGGGGGTGCGACGCGCATCAGTGCGCATGGGTACTCCAGACAGAAAGGGGCGCACGCGCCCGACTACCCCGGGCGCGACCTGCGGCGAGGCCCCAGATAGTGGCAGTGCGGCGGGCCGGTTTCAACTGCTGGAGCGAATTCCCTAAATCAGTTAGACGAAAGGCTGGTGCGAGTTGTCTAAAACCATTAGGTTCGGATTATGGCGGTGGCGGCGATGACCAGTGTGGATGGAGCCGGGACGATCGCGCTGGACGTGGCCGACGGCATCGCCACGATCACGCTCGACCGGCCCGACCGGCTCAACGCGTTCACCCCGGGGATGGCCGTCGAGCTGGTCGCCGCGTTCGACACGACCGACGCCGACGACGCGGTGCGGGCGGTGATCGTCACCGGCCGCGGCCGGGCGTTCTGCGCGGGTGCGGACCTCGGCGGCGGCTCCACCACGTTCGTCCCGTCCCAGGCCCGCACCGTCGAGACGATCGACGGCGTTCCCCGTGACCTCGGTGGCGTCGCGGCGCTGCGGATCGCCGCGTCGCGGAAGCCGGTGATCGCCGCGGTCAACGGACCGGCCGTCGGGGTCGGTGCCACGATGACGCTGCCGATGGACGTGCGGCTCGCCGCCGAATCGGCCCGCTTCGGGTTCGTCTTCGCCCGCCGCGGCCTGGTGCCCGAGGCGGCGTCGAGCTGGTTCCTGCCCCGGGTCGTCGGGATCTCGCAGGCGATGGAGTGGGTGGCGACCGGCAGGGTCTTCCCGGCCGCCGAGGCGCTCACCGGCCGCCTGGTGTCCCGCGTGGTCCCGGACGCCGACCTGCTGACCACCGCACGCGCGCTCGCCACCGAGATCGCGGAGAACACGTCGGCGGTCGCGGTCGCCGCGGCCCGGCACATGATGTGGTCGATGCTCGGCGCCGCGAACCCGTGGGAGGCCCACCGCCTGGACTCCCGGGTGATCGCCGCGCTCGGCGCCGGGCCGGACGTGGCCGAGGGAGTCGCGTCGTTCCTGGAGAAACGCCCGCCGCGGTTCACCGCGTCGGCCGGCGACGCGGTGCCCGATCTGGTCGCGGAGTGGCCGCCGAGGCCGGACGAGTGGGGCCGTTGATGGATCCACGGACCCCGGTCCTCGTCGGCGGGGGACAGGTCAGCTGGCGCGACGGCGGCCGGGAACCGGTCGACCTGCTCGTCGACGCCGCTGAGCGTGCCGCCGCCGAAGCCGGCACCACCGCACTCCTGAGCGACCTCGACGCGATCGACGTCGTCGGCCTGCTCTCCTGGCGGTACCGGGACCCCGGCGCGCTGCTCGCCGAGCGGCTCGGCGTCACCGTGCGCCGCACCGGCTACACCGGCGCCGGCGGCAACAGCCCGCAGGCGCTGGTCAACCGCGCGGCCGCCGACATCGCGGCCGGCCGGGCCGACGCGGTGCTGATCGGCGGCGCCGAGGCGTGGCGCACCCGGACGAAGCTCCGGGCCCGGGGCGAGCGGCCCGCCTGGACGGTCCAGGACGAGACCGTACCGGCCGCCGATGTCGCGCTGCCGGACGTCCCCATGAAGACGGAAGGCCAGGTGGGGATCGGCCTGGACCGGCCCGCCTACGTGTACCCCCTGTTCGAACAGGCGATCCGGGTGGCCGCAGGCCGCCCGGTCGCCGAGCACCAGGCGAGCATCGCCGCGCTCTGGGCGCGGTTCAGCGATGTCGCGGCCACCAACCCGCACGCCTGGTTACCGCGGTCGCACAGCCCCGAGGAGATCCTGGCCAGCCGGATGGTCAGCTGGCCGTACCCGAAGCTGCTCAACGCGAACAACGCGGTGGACCAGGCGGCGGCGGTGCTGCTGTGTTCGGTCGAGCGCGCGACACGGCTGGGGATCGCCTCCGATCGGTGGATTTTCGTGCACGCGGGCGCCGAGGCCCACGACCGGTACGACGTGGCCGAGCGGTATGAGCTGCACCGGTCCCCGGCGATCCGGCACGCGGGCGCGCAGCTGTTCGCGCACACCGGGAGCGGGCCGGACGACGTCGCGCTGGTCGACGTCTACTCGTGTTTTCCGTCCGCGGTGCAGGTCGCGGTCCGCGAGCTCGGGCTCGACCCGGACCGGCCGCTGACCGTCACCGGCGGGCTCACGTTCGCCGGCGGGCCGTGGAACAACTACAGCACCCACGCGATCGCCGCGCTGGCCACCGCGCTCCGGGAACAGGGCGGGTCCGGCCTGCTGACCGCCAACGGCGGTTACCTCACCAAACACGCGCTGGGGCTGTACGGAACGCGGCCGGCAGCCAAGCCGTTCGCCCGGATCGACGCGCAGCCCGCGGTGGACGCGGAGCGGATCCGCCGGGCGCTGGTGGGTTACGAGGGCCCGGCGACGGTGGAATCGTGGACGGTCGCGCACGACCGTGACGGCGCGCCGGAGCGGGCGTTCGTGGCGTTGCTGACCGCGGCTGGGGATCGGACGCTCGCGGGCACGTCCGATCCGGAGTTGCTCGACCGTTTGCTGACCGAGGACGTCGCCGGGGCGCGGTTCACGGTGGCCGCAGGCTCCCTGCTTTGACTCACGAAGGAGTGTGTCCGTCATGTCTGACGAGTTTCGCGAGCTGTTCGAGCGCCACGTCGGGTACGTGGTCGCCGGGGACATCAAGGCCGCGCTGGCCGACATGGTCCCGGAGCGGATCCCGGCGGTGTTCGAGGGCGTGACCGTGCCCGGCGGCGAGGTGACGGACGCGCGGATCGTCGACGTCCGCCGGGACGGCGAGACCTGGATCGGCGAGGCCGTGTACGAGACGCCGAACGGGCCGGTCGGGCTGCGGTCGATCTGGATCCTTCACGAGGGTGCGTGGAAGGCGAACGCGCTGGAGAACTTTTCGTGACCGACGCCGGGCAACTGGTCGTGCAGCGGTGCCGGGGCTGCGCCACGTGGCTCTGGGGCCCACGCCGGATCTGCCCGTCCTGCCACGGCTTCGACCTGGGCTGGGAACCGGTCGCGGCCGAGGGCACGGTCTACACCTGGTGCCGCAGCCACCATCCGTACGTGGCCGAGCTCGAGGTGCCGTACACGACCGTGCTCGCGGAGCTGCCCGGCGCGGGAAACGTGCGGGTGCTCGGGCTGCTGGCCGCCGGATCGCGCGCGCCCGCGATCGGTGACCGGGTGGTCGGCGACGTGAACTCGTCGACCGTGTACTGGCGGGTCGCGTGAGGGGCGCGGCCGCGGTCGTGGGCGTGGCCGAGCAGCACTACCGGCGGGGGCGGGCGCCCGGCGACGAGCACCGGATGGCGCTGGAGGCGATCCTGGCGGCCTGCCGCGACGCCGGTGTCTCGCCGCGCGAGGTCGACGGGTTCGTCTCCTACGCCGGTGGTGACCTGTCCGGCCCGGTGCTCGGCGCGGACCTGATGATCGACGAACTGCGCTGGTCGTCGATGGTGTGGGGCGGCGGGGGAGGCGGGGCAGCGGCCGCCGTGGTCACCGCGGCCGCGGCGATCGCGGCCGGGCAGGCCGAGTGTGTCGTCGTCTTCCGGGCGATGGCGCAGGACGACACCGGGCGCCTCGGCTACGCGAAGTACCACTTCGACGACCGGTACGTGGCCGCGGGCGTCGGCGCACCCGCACACGTTTGCGCGCTCCGTACGCAGCGAATGCTCGAGCACGACGGTGTACCGCGGTCGGCGCTGCGTGCGCTCGTCCGCGCGGCGTACCACCACGCGCAGCAGAACCCGTCGGCGAGCGGCTACGGGCGGCCACTGGACGACGCCGCCTACGAGGCGTCCCGGCTGATCGTCGAGCCGTTCCACCTCTACGACTGCTCGCGGGAGAGCGACGGGGCGGTCGCGCTGCTGCTGGTGTCCGCCGAGCGGGCCCGCGCGTTGCGTCCGGACCCCGCCTACGTGATCGCCGGAGCCCAGGGCGCGCCGGGCGGGTACTCGGAGCACGGCGAGAACGACGCCGAGTACACGAGTGCGGGGTTCCGCACCGTCGCGGGCCGCCTGTGGGCGTCGGCAGGCCTTCAACCGTCAGAGGTGGACGTCGTGCAGGTGTACGAAAATTTCAGCGGACCCGCGGTGGCGTCGCTGATCGACCACGGGCTGGTGCCGCCCGGGGCCGACGCGGGCTCCGTGCTCACGCTGGAGAACCTGATCGCGCCGAGTGGACGGCTGCCGCTGAACACCAGCGGCGGCAACCTCGCGGACAGCTTCGTCAACGGGATGGGGCTGGCGGTCGAGGCGGTCCGGCAGATTCGCGGCACGTCGACCAACCAGGTGCCGGGAGCGCGGACGTCACTGTTCATCGGAGGCCCGATGGCACCGCTGGTGAGCTCGGTTTTGTTCGGGTCGGAGGAGGCGCTGTGATCTTCATCGACGGGGCTTTTGTGGAGCCCCGGACCGGGGTGACCGTCGACGTCGTCGAGGCGGCGACCGGGAAGCCGTTCGACACGGTGACGCTCGGCGGGCGCGCGGACGTCGACGCGGCGGTGGCCGCCGCGAACCGGGCGTTGCGGGGGCCGTGGGGGCAGTGGGCGCCGTCTGCGCGGGCCGAGGCGCTCGACGCGTTCGGAAAGGCGCTGCGGGCGCGTGGTCAGGAGACCGCCACGCTCGTGACCCGCGAGAACGGCATGCCGATCACGCTCTCGTCCGTGGTGAACGGCCGGGGCGCCGCCGCGATCATCCGGTACTACGCGCGGCTCGCGGAGTCGCTGGCGTTCGAGGAGACCCGGCCGAGCCTCGCGGGCGGGCGGCACGTCGTCCGGCGGGAACCGGTCGGTGTCGTCGCGGCGATCACCCCGTGGAACTACCCGCAGGCGCTCGCCGCGATGAAGCTCGGACCGGCGCTGGCGGCCGGGTGCACGGTCGTGCTCAAACCGCCGCCGGAGACCGCGCTCGACGCGTTCGTGTTCGCATCGGCCGCAGTCGAGGCCGGTCTCCCGCCCGGCGTCATCAACGTCGTGCCGGGGGACCGCGACGCGGGGGAACACCTGGTGACCCACCCCGGCGTCGCGAAGGTCGCGTTCACCGGCTCGACGGTCGCCGGCCGGGCGATCGGTGCGGCCGCCGGACGGCTGCTGCGCCCGGCGACGCTCGAGCTCGGCGGCAAGTCCGCGTCGATCGTGCTGGCGGACGCTCCGCTCTCGGCGTTCGTCGCGGCGCTTCCCGCCGTGTCGCTGCCCAACAACGGGCAGACCTGCCACGCCTGCACGCGGATCTTGGCGCCCCGTTCCCGTTACGACGAGATCGTGGACGCGGTGACCTCCGCCGTCCGGTCGCTGGTGGTCGGGGATCCGCTGGAGCCCTCCACTCAGATCGGGCCGCTGGTGAGCGCGGCCCAGCGCGACCGGGTGCTGAGTTACGTCGCGGGGGCGTCCGCCCGGCTCACCACCGGCGGGCGCGCCGTCGACGGTCCGGGCTGGTTCGTCGAGCCGACCGTCTTCGCGGACGTGGACAACCGCTCCCGGATCGCCCAGGAAGAGATCTTCGGCCCGGTGCTGGCCGTGATCCCCTACGGCACCGAGGACGAGGCGGTGGCGCTGGCGAACGACTCGGAGTACGGGCTCGGCGGCACGGTGTGGACGGCGGACGAGGAGCATGGTTTGGCCGTCGCGCGCCGGATCGAGACCGGCACGGTGGGGGTCAACCACTACGACCTGGACCTGGCCGCGCCGTTCGGTGGGGTGAAGGCGAGCGGGTTGGGTCGGGAGCTGGGCCCCGAGGGCCTCGAGCCGTACCTCCGCCTGCAAACGATCTACTTGGGCTAAGGCGGCGCGCGCTGTGCGCGCTCGCCGCGCCGGTGCTCAGGGGCGGCCGATGAGGTCGCGGCGGATGATCTCCTTCATGATCTCGTTCGTCCCGCCGTAGATGCGCTGGATCCGGGAGTCCAGGTAGGCCTTCGCGACCGGGTACTCGGTCATGTAGCCGTACCCACCGTGCATTTGGACGCCGGCGTCGATCACCTCGCCCTGCAGATCGGTGGCCCAGTACTTCGCCTTCGCCGCGTCCACCGCCGACAGCGTCCCGGCGTTCCACTCGCGCACGCAGCGGTCCACGAACGCCCGGCTGACGTCGATCGCGGTGGCCAGCTCCGCCAGCCGGAACGCCAGCGCCTGGAAGTCGCCGATGCGGCTGCCGAACGCGGTGCGCTGCCGGACGTAGTCGAGCGTCCACGACAGCACGGCCTCGGCGGACGCTTGCCCGGCGATCGCGATGCCGAGGCGCTCCAGCGGCAGGCTGCCCATCAGGTACTCGAACCCGGCGCCGATCTCACCGAGCACGTTCCGGTCGGGGACCCGCACGGCGTCGAAGAACAGCTCGGCGGTGTCCTGGGCGTGCAGGCCGACCTTGTCGAGTTTGCGGCCACGGCTGAAGCCGGGCATGCCGTCCTCGACGACGAAGAGGCTGAACGTGTCGCGCCGCGCGTGGCCCGAAGGTTCGTCCTCGGTCTTCGCGAACACGATGACGAGGTCGGCGAGGATGCCGCTGGTGATGAACGTCTTGCTGCCCCGCAGCACCCACGCGTCGCCGTCGCGGGTCGCGGTGGTGGAGATGCCGCGCAGGTCGCTGCCCGCCGCCGGTTCGCTCATCGCGATCGCGCCGATCGTCGTCCCGGTCGCGAACCCGGGCAGCCAGCGGGCCCGCTGGTCGGCGTCGGCGTGCCGGAGCAGGTAGTTCAGGACGATGTCGTCGTTGGTGGAGAAGCCCGACTGCAGCGCCGACGCGCCGACCCGCGCGATCTCCTCCTGGACGACCACCCGGAACCGGTAGTCGGTCTCACCGGAACCGCCGTACTCGGCCGGGACCGCGAGTCCCAGCAGACCCTGGGCACCCGCCGCCAGCCAGGTCTCCCGGTCGATCAGCCGGTCGGCGTCCCACTTCTCCATGCGGGGGACGACCCGGGTGGTCACGAACCTCCGCACGGTCTCGCGGTAGGCCTCGTGGTCGGCGTCGAAGAGGTCGGTCCGCACGGTGGCTCCTCCGGCTCGGTTACCTATCCCTAATAGGTTTAGGCGAGCGCGGAGTCCGACGCAAGCGTGCCGGCCAGAAACGCCCGCACCGTCGCCTCGAACAGCTGCTTGGGCGTCAGCGGATTGTCCGCGACCGCGCGGGCCAGCGTCGGGTGGGTCGCCGAATCGACGCCGGGGAAGATCGACCGCCGGGTGGCGTGCGGCCGCAGAGCCTCGCTCACGGTCGCGCTGACGCTCAGCTTCTCCATTCCGTCCAGGATGCGGACGTGCAAGTGGCGCGGGACGCCGCAGTGCTCCAGGTAGGCGGCGACCTCCTCGTAGAGGTGGGTGAGCTCCTCCCGGGGCGGGAACTGCAGCAGGATCGGTGCGGCGTGGCGGTGCCGCAGGATCGCCGTGCGGAAGTTGAGCGCCAGCTGGACGAGCCAGTCGACCCACTTCTGCGGGTCGGCGGGCTTCCGGGGCATGACGGTGGCACCCGCGATGGTTCGGGAGACCGCGGCGAGGATCTCCGACTTGTCGGCGAAGTGGTGGTACAACGACGGCGCGCGGACGCCGAGCTCGCGCGCCAGCCGGGGAAGGCTGAAGCTGTCCAGCCCCTCGGTGTCGATGATGCGGATGGCGGCGTCGACCGCCGACGTGCGGTTGATCAACGGCTCGCGGGGCCGGGGCATGGAGGTTCCTCCGCTCTCTCGGTTTCGAGCCTACAGTCATTAGGTTTTGTGCTACCGTGCCGGGTCGTAACCTAATGGCAATAGGTTTGGGGGTGGTGGCCACGAACAGCTACGTGGTCGCTTCCGTCGACGCGGCGGCGGACGACGTGGTCGCGCTGACGCTGGAGCCGGTGGAGTCGGGGGCCGTGCCGCCGTGGGAGCCGGGCGCGCACGTCGATCTGGTGCTCGGCGAGTCGCTGGTGCGGCAGTATTCGCTCTGTGGGAGCCCGGACGACCGGTCGTCCCTGCGGATCGCGGTGTTACGCGAGCCGGGCGGCCGGGGCGGGTCGCGGTTCGTCCACGAGCGGCTGCGGCCCGGCGCCCGGGTGGCGATCGGGGGTCCGCGGAACCGGTTCCCGCTCGCACCGGCGCGGGCCTACCGGTTCGTCGCGGGTGGCATCGGGATTACGCCGCTGCTGCCGATGATCCGCCGGGTGGCAGCGGAGGGCGCCGACTGGCGTCTGCTGTACGGCGGCCGCACCCGCTCGTCGATGGCGTTCGTCGACGAGCTGGTCGCCCTAGGCGCGGCCGCCCCGGACGCCGGGCGCGGCGCTCGGGTCGGGGGTCGGGCGGGCGCCGTTCGCGCCGGCGCGGCGGGCGAGGGCTCGACTGCGGACCGGGTTGAGGTGCGGCCGGCGGATGAGGGTGGGCTGTTGCCGGTGGCGGCCTTCGTCGCGGACGCGTCGCCGGGAACGGCGGTGTACTGCTGCGGCCCGGAGCCGCTGCTGCGCGCGGTGGAGGACGCGTGCGCGGCGCGGCCCGCGCTGACGCTGCACACCGAGCGCTTCGCACCCCGGGCCGAGCCCGTTCCCAGCGGGGCCGGGGCGTTCGAGGTGGAGCTCGCCCGGTCCGGCCGGGTGCTGCCGGTCGCCGCGGACGTCAGCCTGCTCCAGGTCCTGGAGGACGCCGGGGTCGCGATCGAATCCTCGTGCCGCGAGGGCACCTGCGGCACCTGCGAGACAACCGTCCTCGGCGGCGATCCCGACCACCGGGACTCGCTGCTCACCGACGACGAGCGAGCGGCCGGAGACGTGATGTTCCCGTGCGTGTCCCGGGCGCGGTCCGCCCGGCTGATCCTTGACGTCTGACCACCCGACCGTCCCGATTCCGAAGGAGTGCTCGTGGATTTGCCGCTGAGCGGGGTGCGCGTTCTCGACCTCACCGACGGCCCGGCGCAGTGGTGCGGTCGGTACCTGGCCGACCTGGGCGCCGACGTCGTGCTGGCCGAACCGCCGGGCGGGTCGCCGTCCCGGTTCGAACCACCGCTGCACGCCGGGCAGAGCCTCCCGTTCGCGCTGCGCAACGCGAACAAGCGCACGACGGTCGGCGCGCCCCCGAGCTCGGGGCTGCCGGGTGCGGGGCTGCTGGCCACCGCGGACATCGTGCTCGACTCGCGGCGCTCGGTGGCTCCGGGCGACTACCCGGACGCGGTGGTCGTCTCGATCACGCCGTTCGGGAACACCGGGCCGTACGCGGACTGGTCCGCCCCCGAGCCGGTGCTCGCCGCGCTCGGTGGGGTGCTGTCGCGCTCCGGGTTACCGGGCCGGCCGCCGCTGCTGCCCCCGGCCGGGCTGGTCGACGGGGTGGTCGGCGCGCACGCCGCCTGGGTGGCGCTCGCCGCCTACCTGCGGCGGCTGCGGACCGGCGCGGGTGAGTACGTCGACGTGTCCGCGCTGGAGTGTGTCGTCCACGGGTTCGACCCCGGCTTCGGGACGCAGGGCACCGCGGCAGCCGGACGTGCCGAGACGTTCCCGCGCGACCGTCCGGAGGCGCGCAACTTCTACCCGGTGTTCGCGTGCCGGGACGGCGAGGTGCGGATTTGCCTGCTGGCCAAGCGTCAGTGGCGGGCGATGTTCTCCTGGCTCGGTGAGCCCGCGGAGTTCGCCGATCCGCGCTACGACACGATCCCGGCGAGGTTCGCCGCGGCCGACCGGCTGCACCCGTTGATCGCCGCGCTGTTCCGGGATTTGTCGCGGGAGGAACTGGTCGCCGAGGGCGTGCGCCGCGGGGTGCCGGTCGCGGCCGTGCTCACGGTGCCCGAGGTGCTCGGGGCCGACCACTTCGCCGTGACCGGCGCGCTGGACGACGTCGAGATCGCGCCGGGGGTGACCGCCCGCGTGCCGACCGGGTACGTGACGCTCGACGGAAAACGCGCCGGAATCCGCACCCCGGCGCTCCAGGCCGACCACGCGACCTGGCTGCCCGCCCACCCCGCCGAGGAGGTCACCCCCCGCGCGGCCGGCTCGGCCGGCGCGGCTGACGCAGCCGGCGGGGCGGACGTGGCGTGGGCGGTCCCGCCGGTGGGGGCGGGGGATCCGCCGCTGGCGGGGTTGCGCGTGCTCGACCTCGGCGTGATCGTGTTCGGCGCCGAGCTCGGGCGGGTGTTCGCCGACCTCGGCGCGGACGTCGTCAAGGTCGAGAACCCGGCGTTCCCGGACGGGTTACGGCAGTCGCGCCGCGGCTCCGGCACGAGCGCGTCGTTCGCGTGGGGCCAGCGCAACAAGCGCAGCATCGGCGTGGACCTGCGCCACCCGGACGGCGCGGCGCTGTTCCGTGCGCTGGCCGCCGAGGCCGACGTCGTCCTCGCGAACTTCAAGCCGGGCACGCTGGACGCGCTCGGGTTCTCCCCGGCGACGCTGGCCGCGCTGAACCCGCGGCTGGTGATCTCCGACAGCAGTGCGTTCGGTGACACCGGGCCGTGGAGCAGCCGGATGGGGTACGGGCCGCTGGTGCGGGCGGCGACCGGCGTCACGGCCCGCTGGCGCCCGGCGTCCGAAAGTGACTACTGCGACGGTGCGACCGTCTACCCCGACCATATCGCCGCGCAGCTCACCGCCGTTGCGGTGCTCGCGTCGGTCATCGGACGGGTGCGCACCGGCCGGGGGCGGACGGTGGGCGTCGCCCAGGCCGATGTCGCGCTGCTCCAGCTCGGGACGCAGTTCGCCGCGGCCTCGCTGGGGCTGTCGCTTCCGGAGCCCTGGCCGGAGCCCGCGGTGGTGGCCTGCGCGGGCGACGACGAGTGGTGCGTGATCGCGGTTCGCGACGACGCCGACCGGGCCCGTCTCCGCGCGGTCGTCGACAGCGACGCGTCGGTGGCGGAGTGGGCCGCGTCGCGGACGCCGGATGAGGTGATGCGGACGCTGCAGGCGGCGGGCGTCCCGGCCGGTGCCATGCGGCGGTTGCCGGACGAGCTGACCGACCCGCAGCTGACCACCCGCGAGGCGTTCGCGACGCTCCACCACGACGACCTGCCCGAGCCGCTGCCCACCGCGGCACGGCCGGCGCGGTTCGCCGCGATCGGTGACCCGCCGCTGCGCCCGGCGCCGCGGCTCGGGCAGCACACCCGCGAGATCTGCGCCCCGCTCGCCGACGTCGACGCGTTGCTCGAAGCGGGCGTGCTGCACGAGGACAGCAGTGTCACATCCCCGACGTCATAGCACCGGAGATGTGACACCGCTCCGCTCAGTGGCCGGACATCCCACCATCGACGGCGAGCGTGGTGCCGGTGACGTAGCCCGACGCCGGGGACGCCAGGAACAGCAGCGCGGCATCCAGTTCCCGCTGCGTCCCCAGGCGTCCGAGCGGCGAGTGCGCCAGGAACGTGCCGAGGTTCTCCTCGGACATCTCGGCGATCATGTCGGTGGCGACGAACCCCGGCGCGATCGCGTTCACCCGGATGCCGCGCCGTCCGGCCCACTGCTGCGACAGGTCCCGCGTCAATCCGAGCAGGCCGGCCTTGCTCGCCGAGTACGCGGCCTGGGGGAGCGAGGAGGCCACCAGCCCGAGCACGCTGGCCACGTTGACGATCGCGGATCCGGGCGCCATGACCCGGGCGCACGCCTGGCTCATCCAGTAGGCGCCCATCAGGTTGACGTCCACGACCGACCGGAACGTGTCCGGGTCCTCCCGCAGTGCGGGCACCACCGCGCTGACCCCGGCGTTGTTCACCAGCACGTCGACCCGCCCCAGCGACTCCACGGCCCGCTCGACCAGCGCCGTGCACTGCTCGGGCGACGTCACGTCGGTCGGCACCGTCACGCACTGCCGCCCGAGCTTCTCGACCGCGACCGCCGTCTCGGCCAGTCCCTCGGCCCGCCGCGCGCCGAGGACGACGTCCGCACCGGCCTCGGCGAGCGCGATCGCGAACCCGGCGCCCAGGCCGGAACTCGCGCCGGTCACCACGGCCACGCGGCCGTCGAGGCGGAAGAGGTCGAGAACGGTGGTCACCGGCACTCCGATCGTCCGAAAACTGTCGCATTTACCGAAAGACTTTAGGGGAAATGCGATCACGGTTGACCGGTGATCCGCATCACCACTAGCCTACAACCTTTAGGGAGATCGTTTCCCTTTCCCGGCTCCACCCGCACTCCGCGGACGACGCGCACCGGCGCGACTACGTCAATTCCGACAGGAGGCTCCCCATGCCCACGACGACCGAGGACGTCTCACCCGACCGCGTGGTGGACTTCGACATCTACGATCCGGCGGTCACGATTCCGGTCGACCGCATGCAGGAGCACGCCGCGGCGCTGGCCCGGAAAGCGCCGCTGGTGTACTCGACGGCCCACGGCGGCCACTGGATCGTGACGCGCTACGACGAGGTCCACGAGATCCTGCGCAGCCCCGACCTGTTCTCCAGCCATCCGAACAACCTGGTCGACGCCGGGCAGGGCAAGTTCATCCCGCTCGAGCTCGACCCGCCGGAGCACACCGCGTACCGGTTCGCGCTGCAGCCCCTGTTCAACCCGGCGCGGATGCGGGCGCTCGAGGGGCAGATCCGCGACCTGGTCAACGAGCTGATCGACGGGTTCGCGGCGCGCGGCGAGGCGGAGTTCGTCGCGGAGTTCGCGCACGAGTTACCCACCCGGGTGTTCCTCGCGCTGATGGGCTGGCCGATGGCCGACGCACCGCTGTTCACCGAGGCGACCGAGGTGGCGCTCAACGGACGGCCCGGCGACACGCCCGAGCAGGCCGACCAGTCGCGCGCCGAAGCCGCGATGTCGATGTTCGCGTACTTCGGAAAGGTCGTGGCCGAGCGCCGAGGGCCAGAAGGGGTAGTCGGGAATGACGTCACCGCGGAGCTGATGCGTGCTCCGGTCACCGTGGACGGTGCGGAACGCCTGCTCACCGACGAAGAGCTCACCCGGATGTTCTTCCTGCTGCTCATCGCCGGACTGCACACCGTCCAGGGCGCGCTGGCCTGGGGTGTCATGCACCTGTCGGCGAACCCGGAGCAGCGTCAGCGGCTCGTCGACGACGCCGGCGCGGTCCCGGACGCCGTCGAGGAGATCCTCCGCTACGAGGCGGCCGTCTCGATGGGCCGCCGGGCACGGCAGGACGTCGAGATCGGCGGCGTGCACGTCAAGGCAGGCGACCAGCTCCTGCTGCTGCTCTGCGGCGCGAACCGCGACGAGTCCCAGTTCGAGGCACCGGACGAGCTGCGCATCGACCGCACGCCCAACCGCCACCTGGCGTTCGGATCCGGCCCGCACCGCTGCATCGGCTCGCACCTCGCGCGGATCGAACTGCGGATCGCGCTGGAGGAGCTACATCGGCGCCTCCCGGACTACCGGCTCGACCCGGCCAACCCGCCGCTGACGCTGCCCAGCCAGGTGCGCAGCGTCGCGAAGCTGCCAATTCGGTTCACGGCAGTGCCGCCACGCCCATGAGAAACGCCCGCACCGACGCGACGAACCGCTCCTCGGCGTCCAGCGAATTGGCCGCGATCGCGGCCGCCAGGCGCGGCTGCTGCTCCGGGTCGACGCTGGGGAACGGGTTGCCGTCGGCGGCCCGCGGTGCGGTGGACTCGATCAGCGCGTTGCCGAGCACGAAGCGCTCCAGCCCGTCGAGGATCAGGACGTGCGCCGACGTCGGGATGTCGGTGGTCTCCGCCAGGAGGACCGCCGACTCCTCGTAGAGCGAGGTCAGGACGTCGCGGGGCAGGAACTGCAGGAGCACCGGTGCGGTGTTCGGGTGACGCAGGATCGTGCGCCGGAAGTTCACCGACAACTCGACGAAGTACTCGGTCCACTCCGCGTCGGGACGCCGCACCGGGATCGGCGTCTCCCGGACAACCGCTCGGGCGATCTCGGCCAGCAGTTCGGCCCGGTCGCGGAAGTGGTGGTAGAGCGACGGCGTCCGGATGCCGAGTTCGTCGCCGAGCCGCGGCAGGCTGAACGCCGCATAACCGTCCCGGTCGAGTAGGTCGATCGCGGTTCGCAGGATCGTTCGCCGGGTGAGCTGAGGGGGTGCGGCTGGCATGCGTCCGATTATGCCGGAAGGTGATCCGACCGTTCGCCACCGCCACCCGCGAATCTCTTGACGGCATTTACCTAAAGCATTTAGGCTTACGAAATAGCTACCCTAGAAAGGGACTTCCCATGGCACGACTCGAGGGCAAAGTCGCCGTCATCACGGGTGCCGGCTCCGGATTAGGACGCGAGGCCGCGCAGCTGTTCGCGGCCGAGGGCGCCAAGGTCGTCGTGATGGACGTCCTGGGCGACCGCGCCGAAGGCACGGTCAAGCTCGTCACCGAACAGGGTGGTGAAGCGGTCGCCGTACAGGCCGACACGACGATCGAAGCCGACGTCGCCCGCACGATCCGGACCGCGGTCGACACGTTCGGAAAGCTCGACATCGCGTGGGCCAACGCCGGGATCGTCTCCCGCGGTGGCGTCCCGTCGGTGATGGGCGGCGAGCAGCTGGAGTTCGAGGACTTCCCGGTCGAGGACTGGGACGCGGTGCTCGGCGTCAACCTGCTCGGCCCGTTCCTCGTCGCGAAGCACGCCACGCCCGCGCTACGGGCGAACGGCGGCGGGGTCATCCTCGTGACGTCGTCCGCGGCCTCGTTCGTCGCGTACCACAGCATCGCGCCGTACTCGGCGACGAAGGCCGGCGTCAACGGCCTGGTCCGCGGCCTCTCGCTGGACCTGGGCAAGTACGGCATCCGGGTGAACGCGCTCGCCCCCACCCACGGCATGTCCCCGAACTTCCTGCTGCCCGAGGGTGCGCCGGTCGTCGGACAGTCCTACGAGGAGACGGCGGGCCCCTGGGATCCGGGGCTGTCGCCGATCCCGCTCAAGCTCAACCGGCCGCCGTCGCTGCGGGACAACGCCTACGCCGCGTTGTTCCTCGCCTCCGACGAGTCGGCCTACATCTCCGGGCTGACGCTGCCTGCTACCGACGGCGGCACGCTGGCCCGCGTCGCCATGCAGTTCCCGGAGGACGAACCCCGACCGACCCGATGAGGCTGGACGTCGACCGGCGCGCCTGCGCCGGCCACGGGCTCTGTTACGGCAACGCGCCCGACCTGCTCGACTGCGACGACCAGGGCGACCCGATCGTCCTGGTCGACCCGGTGCCGGAAGCCCTGCTCACCGACGCCCGAGGCGTCGTCGACGGGTGCCCAGAAAGAGCACTGACGCTGGAGGCAGCACCATGACGAGGCCGATCGTCCCGCGTGAGGACCGGATCCGGCGCACGCTCGACCACCTGCGCAACGAGACCACCGACGAGTACGAGACCGTGAGCGCGTTCTACCCGGACGAGTTCACCGACCCGCTGCTCGCCGGCCGCGAGCGTGACCTGGTGTTCGGCCGGGTGCCGTCGATCGTCGCGCACAGCTCGGAACTGCCCAGGCCGAACGACTTCCTGACGCTGCAGATGCCGCGCAACCGGATCATCGTCGTGCGGCAGCGCGACGGCGGCGTCAAGGCGTTCGTGAACCTCTGCCGTCACCGCGGCGCGCTGCTGGAGGAGCAGGAGAAGGGCCGCTGCCGGCTGTTCTCCTGCGGGTACCACCGCTGGTCCTACGACACCGACGGCAGCCTCCGCGCGGTGACCAAGGACAGCACGTTCGGCGAGATCGACCGGTCGAAGTACGGGCTGGTCGAGCTGCCCTGCGAGGAGCGGCACGGGTTCGTCTGGGTGGTCGACGACGCTGTGCCCAAAAAGGAGGGCACAGGGATCGACGTCGCGGATTGGCTCGGTCCTGACCTGGACCCGATGCTGGCCGAGTACCACCTCGAGGACCTCGTCGCGTTCCGCGCGGAGGGGTTCGACGAGCCGGTCAACTGGAAGATCATGCAGGACGCGTTCCTGGACGGCTACCACATCCAGTACGCGCACCCGAACACCGCCGGAAAGCACATCCACACGAACGTGCTGACGGTGGAGGACTTCGGACGGCACGCGCGGTTCATCTCGCCGCGTAAGTCGATCGACCGCTGGCTGGAGGAGGACCCCGGCGACCGCAGCCTCGCGAAGTACGTCACCGAGACGCACTTCCTGCTGCCGAACAGCACGTTGCTGCGCCAGCCCGACCACTTCCAGCTGCTCACGTTCCGGCCGCACCCGAAGGACCCGGGTCGGTCCCGGATGGAGATGCGCCTGCTCGTGCCGACCGTCTCTGCTTCCGGGATGGCTGAGGACGAGTGGTCCGGGCGCTGGCAGAAGAACTGGGACATCCTGATCGCGGTGCTGCACCAGGAGGACTTTCCGCTGCTGCGCGGCTCGCAACAGGGGATGGCCAGCGCCAACGCCGGGTCGATGGTGCTGGGCCGCAACGAGGTCGTCAACCAGATCTTCCATCGCGAACTCCGCCGGCTGCTCACGTGATCGAGCACTCCTGGCGCGACGAAATCCCCGACGCGGAGGCGGCCGAGGTGCGGGAGCTGCTGGCCGTCTGCGCGAAGGCCGACGCGGAGGCGGGCTTCAACCGGCCCGAGCCCCCGTGCGGTGGTTCGCGGCACCTGCTCGTGCGGCTGCTACCGGACGAGCGCTGGGGTGGCCACCGGTCCGGCGTCCGCCGCCTCGCGGCCTACCTGCAGGTCCGCGGTCGCGAGGCCGCCTACGTCGTGCATCCGGACCTGCGGTCACGCGGCCTCACGACGCTGCTGGTCGAACAACACGCGTTGGACGACGTCCCGGGCTGCACGATCTGGGCGCGCAACAACCATCCCGCGGCGGCGCGGCTCGCGCAGAGGTTCGGCGTGCGGGCCGCCCGGCGCGAGTGGCAACTGCTGGCACCGCTGCACAGCGCGGAACCACCGCCCGGCCTCCGTCCGGCCACCCCCGCGGACGACCTCACCACCCTCTGGAGCGAGGGTAGCCCGCCGACGACCGCCACAGCCCTCGTCGCGCCCGCGGGCCGCGGGCTCGACGGCTCCGCGGCCCGCGACGCGGCGCCCGGGACTCCGGCGCCCGGCGGTCCGGCGTCCGGTGGCTCCGCCGCGAGTGCGGGAGCGCCGCGCGGGGCGGTGTGGTTCGACGCCGCAGCTCGGGAGGCGACCGAGTACGGGCCGGCCGGGCGGATCCACGCGGTCCGCGGCGGGCCGGTCCGCCCGCTGCTCACCGCTGCGATGGCCGCGCTGCACGACGCCGGGCTCCGCGTCGCCGTCCTCACGATCCCCTCCACCGAGAGTGAACTCGTGCACGAGGCCCGCACGCTGGGGTTTCGTCACGATCAGACCGACGTTCAGTACCTGATTCCCTGACCCGCAACGAGGCGTGGGAGAGAAACTCGTGGCTACTTCGATAGCATCCGCAGTGCGCTGGTGGGCCCGCACGGATGGCGGGCGCACCGCGCTGACGTTCGGCGCCGACTCCGTCTCCTACCGGTCGCTCAACGACTGGTCGAGCCGCATCGCTCGCACGCTGGTCGACCGCGGCGTCGCCCCCGGTGACCGCGTCGGTCTGCTGGGCGGCAACACCCCCGAGTGGGCAGCCACCGCGTACGGGGTCATCAAGGCCGGTGGCGTCCTGGTGCCGCTCAACCCGCGGTTGGTCGCCGCCGAGCTGCACAAGCTGTTCACCGACTCCGGCCTGACGCTCGTCGTCACCGACGCCGCACACAACGGCACGCTCGACGAGGTCGGGCTCCCGGTCCCGCGGATCGGCCTCGACGAGATCACCGCGCTCCGGACCGGCGGCACCGACGACTTCCAGATCGACCGCGCCCCCGACGAGCCGGTCGCGATCCTGTTCACCAGCGGCTCGACCGGCCTGTCGAAGGGCGTCGTCTGTACGAACCGGACGCTGCTGGACATCGTGTTCGAGGCTTCGCTCACCCAGGACGGGTTGCGTCCCGGCGGCAGCAGCCTGCTGCTGCTCCCGCTCTGTTTCACACCCGGCCTGGTCTGGGGCCTGGTCATGTCCACGGTGCTCGGCGGGACGCTGTTCGTCGAGGCGGAGCTGAACCCGTCGCGGGCCGTGCGGATCATCGCCGAGCACCGCATCGGCACGCTGTTCGGTGTCCCGCTGATCTGGGAGGCGCTCGCCGCGGCCCCGGAGTTCACCGACGCGGACCTGTCGTCGCTGCGCACCGCCGTCGTCGGTGGCGCCGCCGTCTCGGTGCCGCTGCTGCAGGCCTGGGCCGCCAAGGGCGTCGCGCTGCGGCAGATCTACGGCATGACCGAGGCCGGCGGCATCGCCACCGCGACGCTGACCTCGGAGGCCGCCGACCACCCCGGCTCGTGCGGCAGCGGCTCGATCTTCACCGAGCTGAAGGTCGTGCGCGCCGACGGTACCGAAGCGGCACCGGGCGAGCAGGGTGAGGTCCTGCTGCGCGGCCCCGGCGTCACGCCCGGCTACTGGAACGACCCGGAGACGACCGCGCGGGCGCTGCGCGACGGCTGGCTGCACAGCGGCGACCTCGGCGTCCGCGACGAAGCCGGCCGCCTGACGTTCGTCGACCGGCTGAAGGACCTGATCATCTCCGGCGGTATCAACATCTCGCCGGTCGAGATCGAGGCGGTGATCAGCGGCATCCCGGGCGTGGCGGAGGTGGCGGTGATCGCGGCGAAGGACGACCGGTTCGGCGAGACTCCGGCCGCGATCGTCAGCGGCTCGGTCGACGCGGGGACGGTGGTCGCCGCGTGCGACAAGGCGATGGCCGACTACAAGGTGCCCCGGTACGTCGTCGTGCGGCCGGAACCGCTGCCCCGGCTGGCCAGCGGAAAGCTGTCCAAGCGCGCGATCCGCGACGAGTACGCCGACGTGAACGAACGATTCGAGAAGGTGCGCTGATGCAGGATCTGCTCAACCGCGTCGGGGGCGAGTGGCGCGAGTCCGCCACCGGGCGCTGGATCGACGTCGAGGACCCCTCGTACGGCACGGTGTTCGCCCGCATCCCGGACAGCTCCGCGGCCGACGTGGACGACGCCGTGCGCGCCGCGCGGACCGCGTTCGACACCGGCGAGTGGCCCCGGTTATCGGTCGCCGAGCGGGCCGCGCTGCTCCGCCGCCTCGCCGACCACCTCGAAGCCCGCGTGCCGGAGCTGACCGGCGCGCTGGCCCAGGACACCGGCACCGCCGCCAAACTCTGCGGTGCGCTGCAGGTCTTCGGGCCGGTGGTCAACCTCCGGGGCTTCGCGTCGATGGAGGACCTGCTCGCGGCGCCGACCGTCTGGGACCAGAGCGGACCGGCCGGCGACGGCCAGTGGCGGGTCACGCGCGAGCCGATCGGTGTCGTCGCCGCGTTCGTGCCGTACAACTTCCCGCTCTACGAGGCGGTCTGGAAGTTCGCCCCGGCGGCGCTGGCCGGCAATACCGTCGTGCTCAAGTCCGCGCCGACCACCCCGGTCGGCGTCCAGGAATTGGCGAAGGCGGCCGAGGCGGTCGGCTTTCCGCCCGGCGTCCTCAACGTTGTTCATGGTGACGCGGACGCGGGCAGCGCGCTGGCCGCGCACCCCGGCGTCGATTTCATCAGTTTTACCGGCAGTTCGGGCGTAGCCCGGAAGGTGATGGCCGCCGCGGCGGCCAACCTCACGCCGGTGATGGCCGAGCTCGGCGGGAAGTCACCGGCGGTCGTCCTGGATGACGCGGATCTGTCGCTCGCGGTCCGCGGCACGGTGTTCTCGTCGATGATCCACGCCGGACAGGTCTGCGTGGCGACAACCCGCCTGCTGGTGCCCGACCACCTCTACGAGGAGGCGGTCACGGCGGCCGCGCACTACGCGGACCTGCTGACGGTCGGTCCGGCGCTGGCCGAGGGTACGGACGTCGGGCCGGTGAACAACGCGGCGCAGCTGGCGAAGATCGAGCGGATCGTGGCGGCGGGCGTGGCCGAGGGTGCGGTGGTGGCAGCGGGTGGGCGCCGGGCGTCCAAGGTGGCCGAGGGCGGGTACTACTACCGGCCCACGGTGCTGCGCGACGTCGCGAACACGATGTCGGTCGCGCGGGACGAGATCTTCGGGCCGGTGCTGTCCGTGCTGGCGTACTCCTCGTTGGACGAGGCGGTCGCGGTGGCCAACGACTCGCCGTACGGGCTCGCGGCGTCGGTGTGGAGTCAGGACGAGGAGCGCGCGCGGCAGGTCGGCGACCGGCTGCAGGCCGGTTTGGTCTGGATCAACGACGCGGGCGCGATCGACGTCGCCCGGACGCCGCTGGCCGGGCGGAAGCACAGCGGGGTCGGAACCGAGCTGGGCCCGGACGGGTTGTACGCGTACACGCTGCCGAAGAGCGCGTGGGCGTCGCACGGCAAGGGCGCGCAGGCGGCGGCGTACGGGATGATGCTGCACCCGGAGCTGGCGGGCTAACCCCGGCGCAGGGCCGGGAGGACCTCCGTCGCCAGGCGGTGGATGCACGTGAGCGTGTCCTCGCGGCTCCCGGCGGCTTCGACCGCGAGCAGCAGGCGGGAGGCTCCGGTGACCTTCGCGGAGTGGCGGAGCCGCTCGATGCACAGCGCGGTGTCGCCGACCGGGTGCAGGTCGAGGAGGTGCTGCGTGTACTCGTGCGGGTCCCGGCCGGGCCCGGTCGAACCGTCCAGCCGGACGTACTCCGCGGTGCGCGCCAACCGCCCCGGCAGCGTCGCGGTGATGCGCGCCCGAGCCTCGGCGACCGTGTCCGCGACGTAAGCCAGATGCGCCACCGCGGGCCCCGGAACGCCCAGGGCTGCGCCCGGGGCCGCGTCCCGGCCTGGGCCGGCGTCCGGGCCTGGGCCGTCGCCCGGACGCGCGTGTGCGCGCGGTGTGGCGGCGGCTCGGGCGGCGTCGAGAATTGCGCGGTGTTCTTCGGGGGAGGCCTGCATGCCGAGCAGCACCGGAAGCCCACGCTCGGCCGCGAGCGTGGCGGTCGCGGCCGACGTCGCCGCGACCCACACCGGCGGCCGCGCGACCGGCCGGGGGACCACCCGCACCGGCCGGAACCGGTGGTGGTCCCCGTCGGCCCCCACCGTCTCGGCGCCGGAGAGCCAGCGCAGCAGCAGGTCCAGCGACTCCGGGAACCCGTCCTGGTAGCGGGCGAGCCCGGTACCGAACACCTCGAGGTCGACCCACGGCCCGCCCCGCCCGACGCCGAGCGCGAAGCGCGTTCCCGCGACCGCCGCCAGCATCGCGGTCTCCTCGGCGAGCGCGACCGGGTGCCGCGCGGAGAGGACGGCCGCGGCGGTGCCGACCATGATGCGCCGCGTCCGTCCGAGTACGTGGGCGGCGAGCGTGATCGCCGACGGGCACGCGCCGTACGTCAGGAAATGGTGTTCGGCGAGCCAGACGCCGTCGAACCCGGCGTCCTCCGCCGCGATCGCGTAGTCGACGGCCGAGCGCAGCGCGGCCCCGTGGGCATCGCGCAGTTCGTCCGAGCCGAGCCCGGCCAGCAGGAACAGGTCAACGGCGAGTCGGTCACCAGTCACACGACGGGATTCAACCATCACCGTACGAACCGGACATCGCCGCGGTGGCGGCCGCGCTCTCGCCGGGCGGGACGACGCGCAGCACGATCTTCCCCTGTAGATGTCCACGCTCCGCGCGGCGATGAGCGGCGGCCGCCTCGGCGAGCGGGAAGACGCTGTCGAGGCCGACCCGGACCAGGCCGGAGTCGATCAGCCCGGCGAGCGCGGCCATCTGCGCACCGTCCGAGTGGACCTGACCGCTCGGGAACGTGATGCCGCGGGCGGCCGCCTCGTCGCGGTGGTACTCGCCGAGGAAGACCGGGCTGATCGTCCCGCCGGGTTTGACGACCGGCAGGAACCGGTAGCCGTGCGGCCCGCCCACCGTGTCGACCACGTGATCGACGTCGCGCACGAGGTCGGCGACCGGCTCGGTCGTGTAGTCGAGGAACCGATCGGCGCCCAGTCCCAGGAGGAACTCCCGGTGCCGGCGCGGTACGGCCGGACCTCACCGGCGCGGAGCTGTTCGAGCTGGTCACCGCCGTCGGATGGGTCGCGGAGCAGTCGGCCCACCCGGAGGAGCGGCGGGAACGCCTGCTCGCGCTGGTCACCGAGGGGCTCGCGCGAGCAACCCCTCGGTGATCGTGTGCAGGCGCATCGCGTCGGCGGGGTCGAAGTGCGCCGGGTCGAGCGGCCTCCGGACGCCTTCGTGGACGGCGGTGACCCGGTCCTCACCGGCATCGAGGTACGGCAGGATCTGCGCGACGCTGGTCGCAACGGACTTGCCGGTCACCTTCAGCTGCTCGACCTGCGCGGCCGTCACCGCGTCGTACTCCCCGGCGAAACTCGTCACGACGACGCCGGGGTGGTTGAGCACGTAGCGGACGCCCAGCTCGGCGTGTAACGCGCTGAAGCTGACCGCGAGCAGGTCGTTGAGCCGCGCGGCGTGCCCCATCGCGCGGACGCCGTGGTAACCGTGGGCGAGCTGGAGATCGTCCCAGCGCACCGCGTTCGGCGCCCCGGCACCGCCGAAGTTGAGGACGACCGGGTCCGCTGCCCGCCCGAGCGACGGAGCCAGGCCATGGCTGAGCAGGAACCGGCTCAGGTAGAACAGCGCGAAGTTGCTCTCGAAACCATCCGGGGTGACGACGCGCCGGGACGAGCAGAAGCGCGCGCCGAGTACCAGCGCGTCGATCGCCGGAAATCGCTCGGCGAGGTGGTCGACGAGCCGCCGCACCTCGCCGACGCGGCGGAGATCCACCGGCAGGAAGTGCGCCCGGTCGCCGCCCGCCGCGACGAACGCGTCGCCCTTGGCGCGGCTCCGTCCGATCACGACCACCTCGTGCCCGCGGCGTAAATAGACGTCGGCCAGCGCCCGGCCGATCCCGTCGGTGCCGCCGCTGATCACCGCTGTGCTCATGCCGTGACCCGCCCCACCATGCCGCGAAGGGTGGCGTCGATGAGGCGCTCGGACTGTTGCTCGGACTGGCCGTGGGTCCAGGCGGCGGCGTTCATCAGCGTCGTGAGGTCGTCGTCGGTGACCGTGGCGTCGAGGGCGCCTGCCCGGCGCGCCGCGGCCGCGATCCGGTGGGTGAGGTCGGCCATCCGGGCGCAGTCACCGTGCAGTTCGGACGCCGCGTCTCCCGGCCCGGCGGCGAGCAACTCGGCGAGTCCCCGGTACGTCGCGGCGTGCACGCTGCACGCCCGCACCCAGGACCGCAGCGCCTCGGCGGGCGGCTGCTCGGCGAGCAGCGTCTCGCCGTGCCCGAACAGCGCGTCGTGGCGAGTGCGCAGCACGGCGGCGATCAGCGCTTCGCGGCGGGGAAAGTGCCCATAGAGCGTGCCGACGGCGACCCCGGCCGCGCGCGCGATGCGCTCCAGCGACGCGTCGGTGCCGTCTCGGCGGAACGCGTCCTCGGCGGCGGCCAGCAGCCGCTCCGCGTTGCGCTGCGCGTCCGCGCGTGGGCGGCGCTGGGTTGGCATTCCGTCCTCCGTGGTTAATTCGAGGATGCCTCAGGTTAATATCCCGAGGCATCCTCGACTTTAACGGGAGGTGGATCGGATGATCCTGGTTCTCGGCGCGACGGGCTCGATCGGGACGCCGCTGGTGCGCGCCCTCCGCGACGCGGGGGAGCCGGTCCGGGCGTTCGTCCGCGATCCGGCCGAGGGCGAGGCGCTGGGCGTGCCGTACGCCGTCGGTGACCTGGACGACCCGGCGTCGGTGGCGGCTGCGCTCGACGGCGTCGACCGACTGTTCCTCAACGCCGGCGGTGCGGTGCCCGCGGCTGGTGAGCAGCCGATGGTGCGGCAGCAGAAGGCGGCGATCGACGCCGCCGCGGTGGCCGGGGTGAGCCGGGTGGTCAAGGTGTCGGTGTGGGGTGCGAAGCCGGGCGGCCGCCTCGCCGAAGGAGCGCACTGGGAGATCGAGCGGTACCTGGAAGCCTCCGGGCTGTCGTGGGCGACGCTGCAGCCCAGCGGGTTCATGCAGAACTTCCGCACCGGTGCGGGGGCGTTCACCGACGACGGTGACCTGATCGGCGCCTACGGGAACGCCCGCGTGTCCTACATCGACGCCGCCGACATTGCCGCGTGTGGCGCCGCACTGCTCGCCGGCTCATGGCGTCCGAAGGAGACTTTTGTATTGACCGGGCCGGAAGCGCTCACGCACGCCGAGATCGCCGCGTTGCTCGCGGCCGCCTGGCGGCGGCCGATTCGCTACGTGGACCTGTCCCCGGACGAGTTCACCGCGCGGCTGGTCGCCCAGGGGCTTCCCCACGACTTCGCGAACGACGTGGCGACGCTCTACCGCGAGGTGGCAGCGGGTTCACTGGCGGCGACGACGACGCACGTCGAGGAGCTCACCGGCCGTCCGCCACGCTCGTTCGCCGAGTTCCTCGCCCAGTAGGCTGGTGCCACCATGAGCGAGCCGGACGCCTTCCACCGCCGCCTCCATCACATCGCCGGTGCGGGGCTGTCCCGCGACACCGCCCAGACACCGGGTATGCGCAGGGTCGAGGCGATCAGCGGCCGGTCGGTCGGCGCCGAGGCGCTCTGGATGGGGCAGACGCACGTCGAGCCGGGTGTGGCCTCGGCGAACCACCATCACGGGGCGTCCGAGACCGCGATCTACGTGGTCAGCGGCCATCCGGAGTTCGTGTTCCTCGGTGAGGACGGCGACGAGGTGCGGCTGCGCACCGGGCCGGGCGACTACGTCTACGTGCCGCCGTGGGTGCCGCACCGGGAGGAGAACCCCGACCCCGACGAGGAGGCCGTCGTCGTGATCGCCCGGACGACCCAGGAAGCGATCGTGGTGAACCTGCCCAGCCTGCGGCAGGGCTAGAACGGCTGCTGCGCGGGCCAGGTTGCAACTAAGAGTGGTGTGGGCGCGCGCCCACACCACTCTTAGTTGCAGGGAAGGGGCCAGGCCCCGACATGCGCGGGGGTCAGGCCTTGTCGAAGGCGGCTCGGCGGAGGCGGCGGGCGGGGTGTTCGTCGGGGAGGAACGGGCCGTGTCCGGGGAAGAACTTCTCCCGGAGCGTCCCCGGCCCGTAGCTCTTCTGCAGCAGGCCCCGCTGCCGCAGCACCGGCGCGACGTGATCGGCGAAGTCCTGGAACGTGCCGGGTGAGGTCACGTACTGCACGTTCAGCCCGTCCACACCGGCGTCCTGCCAGGCCTCGATCCGGTCGGCGATCTGCTCCGGCGTGCCCACCACCCGCAGGTTCCCGAACCACCGCACGAGCTCGCCGATCGTCCAGTCCGGGTTCGGCGACTGGTCGATCAATGTCTTCGCGATGCCGTCCGCGCTCGCCGTGGAACGTGACCCGCTCCCGGGTCCAGAGCGCACGGACGATCTGCAGGAACTCTCTCGTGCGCGCGTACCGGTGGGCGCGGTCGCCCTCGACCTCGCCGTACGCGGCGAGGTCGTCGGCGCCGGAGACGACGTTGACCAGCACCCGCCCGTCGCTCAGGTGGTCCAGTGTCGCGGCGGCTGCGGCGAACTGGGCCGGGCGCCAGTAGCCGGGCCGGACCGCGATCAGCGGCCGGAACGTCGTGGTGCGGGCCGCCAGCGCGGTCGCCACCGTGAACGTGTCGGGGCGCCCCCAGCCGGTGCCGAGCGAGGCCCCGTCCCAGCCATAGGCCTCCAGGGCGCGCGCCTGCGCGGTGAGCGTCGCCAGGCTGTTGTGGTTCTCGACGACGTCGTCACCGCGGTGACCGGCCTGGACCTCGTTCGGGATGTACCAGAGGAACACCCACCTATCCTATGGGTTATATAGATCCAAGCCCCGGGCTTGCGCTGAACTGCGGTTGAGCTTTTAGCGTCCGAAGTGACAGTCTTCGACGCTTTGGAGGTCCGATGTCTCGACCCACGCTGAGTGACCCGGCGGCGCTGCGCGCCGCGGAGGAGGCGGTCGAGCGCTTCGCCGACGAACTGCAGGCCGCCGGTGAGGCGTTCGACGCCGATCTGTACGACCGGTCTTTTGCGGACGACGTCCTGTGGGGCAGTCCGTACGGCGCGACGCTCGCGGGCTTCGCGTCGCTCAACCGGATCCACCACTCGCTCATGGACGCCGCCCGCGACGCCGCTGACCCGGACGCACCGTCGCGCGGGGCACCGCCCTCGAAGTTCGAGGTGGTCTCCGTACTGGCGCCCGCGCCCGGCGTCGCGGTGGCGCAGATCCGGCGGCAGGCCACGGCCGAGGGCGCGTTCTCGGAGATGGCGCTCTACGTCCTGGTCGAGCGCGAGGGCCGGTGGTGGCTCGCCGCCGCCCAGAACACCCCGATCCGCTGAGGCTAGACGTCTTCCAGACGCAGTCCGCCCGGTACCGCGAGGAACGTGGCGATGGCAGCGGCCAGGGCGGCGGGCTGTTGCTCTTGGACGTTGTGGCCCGCTTCGATCTCGACGATCGTCGCCCGGGGCACGCGGGTGCGGAACTCGTCGACGGTGGGCGGGCTCAGGAAGCCCTGCGTGCCGCGCACCAGGAGCACCGGGATCTCGGAGTTCTCCAGCGTGGGCCACAGGTCGTGGAAGTCGACGTCGAGCGTCGCGCCGGGCGGAGGACTCCCGAGGTGGTGCTTGAACACGACCGTGCCGTCGTCGCGGATCCGGGTGTTGAGCACGACGCCCCGGGTCAGCGCGCGCCGCGACGACCCGATCCCGGCGGCGAGCGCCAGCTCGACGATCTCCTCGCGGGAGCTGAACACCAGCGGGCCGGAGAGGAAGTTCGTCACCTGGGCGGCGTCCTCGGCGCGCAGGCCGGGGCTCACGTCGACGATGACCAGGCGTTCGACCAGGTCCGGGCGCGACTCGGCGAGCGCGATCGCGGTCACGCCGCCGAGCGACTGGCCGACCACGGTCTGCCGGGTCCCCGGCGCCAGCGCGTCGAGGACCGTGGCCAGCGCTGCCGCGTTCGTCCGCGGTGAGTAGTCGAAGTCGTCGCGCCACGCCGAGTCGCCGTGGCCGGGCAGGTCCACCGCTAGCGCCGGACGGCCGAGCGCCAGCAGCGTCGCGTCCCACGTGTGGGCGTTCAGGCCTCCGCCGTGCAGCAGCGTGAGCACCGGCGACTCGCCCCACAGCAGCGTGCTGACCTCACCGGACGGCGTCGTCACGCCGACGCGGGACACGGACGGCAGGTCGGCAGGCGCGCCGACCTCCGCGGCCTCTTCCGCGAGGAACTCGAACTCGGTCGGGTCGTCGCTCACCGTCATCCCTTCGCCAGCGGACCACTTCTCGGCTCTGAACTCTTTTCCACCTCACACGTTTCCGCAAGCTGACCGCGGAGGCGAAACAGTGCCGTCACACGTACTGGGTCACGACAACCCGGCCGTCGAGCACGCGGGAGCCGACCACCTGCAGCGACAGTCGTTCCGCGGTGTCCGCGAACAGCGGGCGGCCACCGCCGAGCACAACCGGGTGCACCGCCACGGGGTACTCGTCGATCAGGCCGAGCGCGGTGGTGATCCGACGAGGCGGTCGAGGCCCTCCGCGGTGCCGACCTCGGCGCGACGACCGGGATCGTCGCGGTAGGTCTGCAGCGCATGGGCGAGGAACTCGGGATCGACCAGGATGTCGCCCAGCGCCAGCCGATACCAGTAGTGACCGGGCAGCGGCGGCCGCCCGTACAGGTCGACGAAGTAGGCACCGCCCAGGACTGGGTTGGGGTGTGCCTGGAGCCAGAGCACGCGGCGATGGACCTCGTGCCGGGTCGGGCCGCCGGGCCCGAGCGCATCCCAGGGCACCAGCCTGCTGCGCAACGTGGTGATCACCAGCCCATCGGTGGTGAGCCGGAGACGCGCGGGACGGAACAGCACCAGGACGTGCGCCACCGCGAGGACGATCGCGATCACGATCGCGGCGATCGGAACCAGCACCGGTCCGATCGTCCAGAGGCCCGACCAGGTGGGCAGGAGGAGCCCGATGACCATGAACTGAGAGATGAAAAACGGGCCGGCGAAAAGCGGTGTCACCGGCGCGGCGTACGCGGGCTTCCCGGCGTAACGGCCGAGCAGGAACCCTGGTGCCGGGGATCGGCACGACCGCCAGAACACCGCGACGTGGATGAGTACCAGCCCGGCGATCGCTGCCCCGATCACGACGAGGAAGAACGCGAGCTGAACTTCCAGGCCGAGGCCGGACCCCCAGTGCGGTGGTGCGGCGCGGATTCCGACGCCGACCAGGATTCCGCAGACACCGAGGACGAGTGCGACGACGCGACTCCGCCGTACCAGGTCGGCCATGCCGGAGAGCGTCGCATGCGCGGTCGCGCGGGGTGGGAGCGGCCCGTTACCGGGGGCCGGCGCGGTACGGCCGGGGCAGGCGGTAGCCGCGCTCGGCCAGCACGGTGCGAAGGCGATCCGGGTAGTCGGTGATCAGCCCGTCGACCCCGGCGTCGATCAGCGCGTTCATCGTCGCGGTGTCGTCGACGGTCCACGGGACGACCTTCAGCCCGGCAGCGTGGGCCTCGGTGACCAGGGCTCGGGTCGTGTAGGGCCGGTACCCGGGGTCGGTCACCGAGCCGTTCTGCGGGGTGCCGTGCACCGGCGAGATCGCGTCCGCACCGAACGACTTCGCGGCCGCGACGAGGCTGCCGCCGAAGTCGTCGATGTCCAGGCCGCCCAGCCACGGCGACGCCCCCGGCTGCCCGACCTGGAGGAAGTCCCCGTTGGTCAGCGCGATGATCGGAAGCCGCGGCTCGACCTGGCGCATCCGCATCAGTGCACCCCAGTCGAAGCTCTGGATCGTCACCTGCCGCAGCAGCCCCGAGGCGCGAACCTGCCGGGCGACGACCTGGACGAACTGCTCGCGCGGCGCGGTCTGGGTCGGTGCGCCTGCCTCCACCTTGGTCTCGATGTTCAGCCGGACGCCCCACGCGCGGTACCGACGGACGAGCGCGAACACGTCGGTGAGCAGCGGCATCCGGGCGCCGGGGGACGCGACCTGCCCCGGGAAGGCGGGAAGCGTCTTCGATCCGCAGTCCAGCGTGCGGACCTGCGCCAGCGTCAGCGTGTTCACGTACTTACCGACGTACGGGTACTCCGCGTCGCCGGGCGCGACCGGCCCGGTGTCGGCGCACTTCGACCCGCTGACCTGCCGGTCGTGCGTGACCACGGCGGCGCCGTCCTGGGTGATCTGGACGTCGAGCTCCAGCGTGCTGACGCCCAGCTCGAGTGCCTTGCTGAACGCGGCGATCGTGCTCTCCACGGTCAGCCCGAGCCCTCCGCGGTGGGCCTGCAGGTCGAACGTCCGCGGGCGTGCGTGCGCCGGTGCGCCGAACGTCAGAACGGTCACGGCGACGACGAGGGTGACGAGTAACCGGCGCACAGCGGAGCACCTTCCGGCGGTCGACGGGGCGCCAACCACAGTGGTCAGACGAGCCCACGGCGAGCCGACCGACAAGACAATGCCGGACGAAGAGGGACTGAACGGCGGGTGCGCTGCTAACGCGTCGACGGCTCGGCGATCGCGTCGGCGGCGTCGCTCCAGGGGGTCAGGTCGAGCGCCGGATAGCGCAGCGCCATACCGGCCAGCGTGTCCGGTGTCCAGAAAGGATGCCCCGGTGGCGGGAAGCCGAGCGCCAGCAGCTCGCGCACTCCGGCCCGGACGACGAACCCGTCGGTCTCCCACGTGTGTACCGCGTCGGTCAGCTCCACGGGTCTCAGACCACCAGCGCCGGCAGGTCGCTCTGGGCGAGCATCTGGAACACCAGGTAGGCGTTGTCCGGTGTGCCGGCCTGCCAGCTGACGACGTGCTCGTCGCCGCCGACGTCTCGGACGGTGGCCGATTTCAGCAGTTCCGCGTACGGCCGCTGGGTTCTCGCCGACGCGCCACGATCGAGCGCGTCGCGGACCTCGGTGGCGTACGTGTCGGCCGCCGCGGACGTCGACCAGGCCGTGCACGCCAGCGCCTGCGGCGTGTCACCGCCGCTCTTCGGCCTGCGGACGCCGACCGCCGTCATCGTCGGACCGTCCGGTGCCTTCGGATCCTGCGAAATCACGAACGACGCCGCGACCACATCTCCCAGACAGGAGGCGAGTGCAGCCACGCGCCGGTCGTCCGCGAGCGAACCACCGTCCGGGGAGCCGACGTCGGACAAGCCCCCGTCCGTTCCCCCGTAGACGACGTCTTCCCCGTCGGTCCGCACCCGGGCCAGGATGATCGGCAGCGTCGAGCCGTCCCCACCCGCGCCCAACGCCGGCGCCACCAGCTCGTCGCCGTCGCGTTTCCAGCCGGCGCCGGTCAGCTGCTTCTCGACCTCGTCGGCGTCCTGGCCACCGGCGAGCAGCGAGACCGTCTCCGGGGCCCGGCCCGCGGTCACCGTGAACGACGCCGACTTGGGCCGCAGCCCCTTGGCCTGGTCCGCGTACGTCGTCAGCGCCGCGACCCCGGACAGCGACAGCGCGCCGAACGTCTCACCGAGCGAAGCCAGCGCCGCCGTGTCGTCGAACGTGATCTGCTGCCGGGTCGTGTCGGTGGCCGCGACCCGGCCGAGGGCCCGCTCGAGGGCGGTGCCGCTATCCGGCCCGGACGACTCGGGCGACTCCGACGAGCACCCGTTCACGAGCGCCAGACACACGAGCGCGCAGAGCAGCACCGGCCTCAGTTGCATCAGCCATTATCGACACGGCCGATCAACCCCTTACTTCGTGAACCCGAAGTACGTGCTCCGCAGCCCCAGCTTGGTCCGGAACGTCGCGCCGGTGACCGAGATCGTCGTCTTCTTGCCGCCGGCGACGACGCCGGTGAGCTGGACGGTCTCCGCCCGGCCGCTCCAGCGTCCGACGCCGGTGCGCTTGGTGACCTTGACCGCGGTGACCTTCGTCAGACCGGCCGAACCGTCGAGGGCGGCCAGCTGTGCCGGGGTGAGGACCTTCGTCCAGTTCGTCGCCGACGAGCCGGCGGCCAGCGTGTGGGGGTCGGCCTTGGCCGGGAGGTAGCTGACGCCACCGGAGGCGGTGTAGCCGCCGCTGTCGGAGGAGAACTCGGCGCTGATGACCTTGCCGCCGACGGTCAGGACCTTGCCCGCCGTGGCGGTGATCGCGGCGTTCGTCGCGGCGGTCTCCGAGAGCTTGCCGTCCCAGCACTGGTTGGCCTGGGTGTCGATGACGTCGTAATAGCGGGACGGGGTGATCTTCGCGGTGGCGTAGGTGCGGGCCGCGATCGTTTGGGCCTGCAGGGCCGCGGCGGCCCAGCTGGAGGGCATCTCGGACGCGACGACGCCACGCAGGTAGGCGTCGATCGGCATCCGCGCCAGGTAGTGCGCCGTACCGCCGGAGACGACGGCCTGGAGCGAGCCGTTGAACGTCACGCTGGTGCCGCCACGGCAGTCGCTCTTGGCCCTGCTGTAGTTGACCTTCAGCGTCGACGGGCCGCTGAACGACACCGGCGCGGCGAGCGTGTAGCTGGTCTTCCAGGCGGTGCCGACCTTCTGCTGGATCACGTAGCTGTTCCCGGTCCGGGCCACGTGCCAGCCCGACCGCGCGGGCAGCGCCACCTTCTTGCCGTTGCCCGCGGTGGCGACCAGGCCGGTCACGGTGGTGCCGGACGTCGGGGCGAACGTGAAGTGCCCGCCGTCGATCGCCGAGAGCCGGACGCGCAGCGCCGGGTTGCCCTTCGAGGTGACCGCCGCGCCGGGGTAGTAGAAGTTGACGATCTTCGTCGCGGACAGACCCTTCTTCGCGGCGCCCTTCGCGCCGTACTGGCTCATCCCGCGGCCGTGGCCGAAACCGGCGCCGTAGAGGGTCAGGCCGGCGTTCGACACCGTGGCGCTGGACGCCGTAGCCGCTGCCGCCGCGGTCGGGGGGACGGCGAGTGCGCCGACCAGTACCGCCGCCACCGCGGTGGGCAGGATCAGGCCACGCCGGAGGGCCGTGGTGGTTCGCGCCATGGGTCGTCGTCCTCGCGTCTGTCGGTGTCGGCTTCGGTCGTGGAATCGGGATCCACGTCCGAGCCGTCGACACGACGTGAGGCGGCGTGAGACAAGGGTGCGTCGTGCAACCGGGTGAGCCCGCAACTACTCCGGTGCGGCAACCAACTGCGCGACGGCCCGCTCTTAGCGGGGTAAGCCGCCGTTGGCGGCCAGGGCCTTCACCATCGCGTCCCAGTCGCGGGGGTGCGCGTAGCGTCGATAGGCGGGGACGCGATGCGCCTGGCCGAATCGCCGGACGACGAGCCGCCCACCACCGGTCTCGATCCGGTCCCGCGGCTTCAGCGCGAGGGAGTCCCACCGGCCGACGGTCGCGACGCGGATCTGCGACTCGCTGATCGTCACGTACGCCATCGGGCCGGAATAGAGGATGCCGGTCAGGACCAGGAAGCCGGTCGCCGCCAGGACCGGGTACAGAACTCCGGGCTGGTCGCGCCAGAGCAGAACGGTGAGCACGCCGAGCAGCGCCCCGGTTCCGAGAAACGATGCGGCCAGCCAACGAGCGAATCGGACCCGCATGTCGTCAATCTTGGCGGAGCGTGCGGCGCGGGGGCCGAGGTTTGCCGAGTTAGCCCGCTTCGTACCGTTTATGGGTGTTACTGTGGCTTTCCGGGTGGGGGGCTACGTGAGCGTCAGCGGGAACCGTAAACAGAAGCGGGGGCGCATCGCGGTCGCCGAGCGTGCGGTGAGGCCGGACGAGGTGGCCGCGCTTGCCGCGCGCCTCGTGGACGCTCCGGCGGCGGTGTGCACCACGATCGACGACGACCAGGAGCGACTCGACGGCCGGTACGGTGCGGTCGCCGACGAGTGGCCCGTCGTGTGCCCGGTCGCGGACGGTCCCGCCACCTGCCTCCTCCGCTCCGACGCCTCGGTCGTGGTCGACGACACGGGCGCTGACCTGCGCTGGGGATGCTGCTCGGTGGTCGTGTCCGGGGGCGTGCGGGCGCTGCTCGGGGTGCCGTTGCGGGACTACGGCGGGCGGATCGTCGGCGCGCTCTACGTCGTCGACACGGCGCCCCGCCGCTGGAACACCGAGGAGGTCGACGCGATAGCGCGGCTGGCCGCGCTGGCGGACGCGAGGCCCGCGCCGGGGCCGGTGGCGGTGCCGGAGGCGCCGCCGGAAGCCGTCGCGCAGCACCCGTTCTTGGCCGCCGTGTTCGACACCCTGGACGTCGGGGTGGCCGCCTGCGACACGCAGGGCCGCCTGGTCCTCTACAACCGGGCGCTGCGGGAGCTCCGGGGTTTGCCGGACGCCTGGTCACCGGTGGACGGGGTGGCCGCGTCGCTGGCCACCAACCCGCTGCTCGACGCGGACGGACGGCCGGTGACCGCCGCCGGGACGCCGCTGCTGCGCGCGCTGCGCGGCGAGGTCGTCGAGCAGGCCGACCTCATCCTGTCCGACCCCGGCCGGCGCGTGCGGATCGGCTCGGCGCGGGCCAAACCGATCTACTCCGCCGAGGGCCGCTGCCTGGGTGCGGTGGTCGCCTGCCACGACATCACCGACCGCCGCCGCGCCGAGCGGTTCGCCGACTGCGAGCTGCAGGTCGCGAAGGCGCTCGCCGAAGCCCCGTCGGTCAGCGCCGCGGCGCCCGCGGTCCTGGAGGCGGTGGCACGCAGCCTCCAGTGGCCGCACGCCGAGCTGTGGCTGCTCGACCCGACGTCCGAGTACCTGGAGGCAGTGGCGCAGTGGAGCGCGCCAGCGCTCGACCTCCGGGTCGACCTACCGGCCGTCACCGGCCCGGAGGGCATCGTCGGGTCGGTCTGGGCGGGTGGCCGGCCGCTCTGGGTGCCCGACCTGCTCACCAGCCCGTACGTGGCCACCGGCGAGGCGGCGGCGCGGACCAGGGAGTGCGCGCGCCAGGGACTCCGCACGGTGCTGGCGGTGCCGCTGCTCGACGAGGGTGTGGTGCAGGGGGTGCTCGCCTGCTTCGCGGACACGATCGAGGGCAGCGAGGATCTCCTCACCACGCTGCTGGGCACGATCGCGCACCAGATCGGGCAGTTCATGGCCCGGCGGCGCGCCGACGAGCTGGCCCTCGACCTGGCCCGCACCAAGGACCAGTTCCTCGCGCTGGTCAGCCACGAGATGCGCACCCCGCTCACCGCGATCTCGACCTACACCGAGCTGATCCTCACCGACCCTGACCAGGAGTGCTCGCCCTCGCACCGGCTGCTGCTGGAACGCGTCGACCGCAACACCCGCAGCCTGCGGGCGATCGTCAACGACCTGCTGGACCTCGCCGCGCTGGAGTCCGGCCGGTTCACCGTCCGCCGCGACAAGATCGACCTGGTCGGCGTCGTCGTGGAGTCGGTCGGCGCCGCCGCGACCGCCGCCCGCACCGCCGGCGTGGAGATCCGCTGCGAGCTGCCGGACCGCGTCGACCTCTGGGCCGACGCCGTCCGCCTCCGCCAGGTGCTGGACAACCTTGTCTCCAACGCGGTGAAGTACAGCCCGCACGGCGGGGAGGTCGTGATCCGGGTCCGGCCGGAGCCGGACGCGGTGGACCTGACGGTCAGCGACACCGGCATCGGGATCCCGGAGGCCGAACGCGCGCGGCTGTTCCACCGCTTCTACCGCACCTCGACCGCCCGCAACCACGGCATCCCCGGCACCGGGCTGGGGCTGACGATCGTCCGGGCGATCGTCGAGGCGCACGGCGGCACGATCGGGATCGCCGACACGACCGGGCCCGGCACGACGTTCGACGTCCGCCTGCCGACCACGGCGCCCGCGGAGACGCCGGACTGACGCTCCCGAGCCGCCCCGGATCTGCACCGGTCCCGGTGCGGCACGACACCGATGGTTCTCTCAGCGCGGGCTCCGACCGCGGTCCGCTCCGAGAGGACTCCGATGATGAAGGCGTTTGCTCCGGCCACCACGCTGGCCGAACCGCGAGTTCCCACGACCGGAGCGCAGGTCCTCGTCATCGACGACGACCCCGACATCCGGGCGATGCTCGAGTGGGCGCTCTCCCGCTCCGGCCTGGACGTGGCCACGGCCGTCGACGGCCGCACCGGCCTGGCGGCAGCGAGCGCGCTCCGCCCGGACCTGATCGTGCTGGACGTCATGATGCCCGGCCAGTCCGGTCTGCTGGTCTGCGACCAGCTGCGGCGTACTTCCTCGACGATGACGACGCCGATCCTGATGCTCAGCGCCGCACCCACCGAGACGAACATGGCCTGGGGCCGGGAGGCGGGCGCCAACGCGTTCCTGGCCAAGCCGCTCAGCCCGGCGCTGCTCACCGCGCACGTCCACCGGATGCTCGACGAGGGTCCCGCCACGCCGCCGCCGTGGCACGCGCCCCGCTCGCGGTGACCGGATCCGCGATGGACGAGTCCCTCGAACTCGCACGCCTGGCCGCGCTGCACAGCTACCAGCTGCTCGACCGGCCGCGCCCCGCGGTGCTCGACAACCTCACCGGGCTCGCCGCCGCGCTGTTCGACACCCCGATGTCGGCGGTGTCGCTGATCGACCGGGACCGGCAGTGGTTCGCGGGCAAGACCGGTCTCGCCGGCGACCAGATGTCCCGTGCCGTGTCGTTCTGCGCGCACACGCTGCCGGACCAGAGCCTCGTGGTGGTGCCGGACGCCCGGCGGGACGACCGGTTCGCCGAGTTCCCCACCGTGCTCGGCGCCCCCCACGTCCGGTTCTACGCGGGCGCGCCGATCGTCGACGAGGACGGGTACGCGCTCGGTGCGGTGTGCGTCATCGACGACCGGCCGCGGGACACCACCGACCGGCTGCTCGACCAGCTGACCGCGCTGGCCGGGCAGGCGGCCGGTCACTTCGCGCTGATCCGCAGCCGGCTGCTGCTGGCCGGTCTCGGCGACGAGCTCGCGCGCGCCGAACAGCGCGAGGAGGACCTCGTCGCGACGATCTCGCACGAGCTCCGCACGCCGGTCGCGTCCATCCAGGGGTACCTCGAGCTGGTGGCCGACGACCCCGCCCTGGCCGACCGGTTCGCCGAGCCGATCCGCCGCAACGGCGATCGGCTCGTCGCGATGGTCGACCACCTGCTGGCCGGGACCCGTCCGGTCCCGACGCTCCCCGCCCCGGTCCGCGCACCGGTGGACCTGCGGGCGGTGGCCGAGGCCGCGATCCGCGGCTGCACGGATCTGGCCGCCTCCCGCGACGTGCCGATCGTTCTCGACGCGCCGGTCGCCGTCCCCGCCGACGCGGACGCGGTCCGGCTCGCCGACGCGACCGGACAGCTCGTCCGCAACGCGGTGCTGTTCAGCCCACCCGGCGCCACGGTGACCGTGCGCGTGCAGCGGTGCGACGACGGGCGGCCGCAGCTGCGCGTCCTCGACCACGGGGCCGGTATCCCGGCGGGGGAGGCCCCGTACCTGTTCGACCGGTTCTCCCGCGGGCGGCACGCGCGGGACTACGCGGTCCCCGGCGTGGGGCTCGGGCTGTCGATCGCGCGGCAGTGGGTGGAGGCGCACGGCGGTGAGCTGTGCTACGAGCCCGCCCCGGGCGGTGGTTCGATTTTCGTCCTGACGTTGCCCCGCAGCACCGAGGAACGCTCGGATCGAACGGTCACGCTCCGGGCCGGGTGAAGCGCACCGTGAGGTGGTCGTCGGACGGGTCGCGCTGCACGGTGGCGCGGACTCCGTAGACCTCGTGGATGCGGTCGGCGTCCAACACCTCGGCGGGCGTACCGGCCGCGACCGCCCGCCCGCGGTGGAGCAGCACCAGCCGGTCGCAGAACATCGCCGCCAGGTTGAGGTCGTGCAGCGCCATGACGGTCGTCACCGGCAGCGCACCGACCAGCGCGAGCAGATCGAGCTGCGCACCGATGTCCAGATGGTTCGTCGGCTCGTCGAGCAGCAGTTCGCGCGGTTGCTGGGCGAGCGCCCGGGCGATCTGGGCGCGCTGGCGTTCACCGCCGGAGAGCGTGTGCCACGCCTGGTCGAGGTGGGCGGTGAGGCCGGTCCGGGCCGCGGCGTCCAGGACCGCCCGGTCGTCGTCGGCGGTCGGGGCGCTCCAGCCGCGGCGATGCGGCGTGCGGCCGAGCGCGATGACCTCGCGGACCGTGAGGGCGACCTCGGTCGTCGCGTGCTGCGCCACCACGGCCACCCGCCGGGCGAGGTCCCGGCGCCGCACCGCGGGCAGCGGCGCGCCGTCGAGCGTCACCAGACCGGCCGTCGGCCGTCGCAGACCGGCCAGGATCCGCAGCAGCGACGACTTCCCGGACCCGTTCGGACCCAGTAAGCCGATCGTGCTGCCCGGTTCGGCGTGCAGGCTCACCGCGTCGACGATCAGCCGGCCGTCCGCCGTCCAGCTCACCGCGTCGGCGCGCAGCGTCATCGTGTCCTCCGGCTCCGGAACAGCACGATCGCGAACGCCGGGACGCCGACCAACGCGGTCACGACACCCACCGGGATCTCCTGCGGCTCGAGCACGGTCCGGCCGAGCGTGTCGACCCAGACCAGGAAGACGGCACCGACCAGCGCGGTCGCCGGCACCAACCGGCGGTGCGAGGGCCCGACCAGCGCCCGCGCGGCGTGCGGGAGCACCAGCCCGACAAACCCGATCGCCCCGGCGGCGCTGACCAGGACCGCGGTTAGCAACGCAGTGACCGTCAGCAGGATCGCGCGGACCACGTTCACCGGAACGCCGAGCGTCGCCGCGGCGTCGGAGCCGAACGCGAACGCGTCCAGCGACAACGCCAGCCCCGCGCACACCAGCAACCCGGCCGCCAGCACCGCCGCGCCCACCGCGACGTCACCCCAGCCCGCGCCGCTCAACGACCCCAGCAGCCAGAACAGTACGCCCCGGGTCTGGCGGGCATCGGCCGACGAGATCACGACGAACGACGTGATCGCGGAGAACAGCTGGGTGCCTGCCACCCCGGCGAGGATCAGCCGGTCGGTGGTACCGCCCGCGACCCGGGCCAGCACCAGGACCAGCAGGAACGCGAGCACCGCACCGGCGAACGCGCCGACGCCGAGGCCGATCGTGCCGGCACCGAGCCCGAGGACCAGCACCAGCACCGCCCCGGTGGACGCCCCCGACGAGATGCCGAGCACGTACGGGTCGGCGAGCGGATTGCGCAGCAGCGCCTGCATCACCGCACCGCACATCGCCAGGCCCGCGCCGCACACCGCGGCGAGCAGGGTGCGCGGCAGCCGCAGGTCCCACACGATCGCGTCCCGGATCCGCGACCGGCCCGACGGCCGCCCACCCAGGTGATCGGTGACCACCGCGACGACGTCCCGCACCGACAGGTCGGCCGGACCGATCGTGATCGCGACCGCGATCGACGTCACGAGGACGCCGATCCCGGCCACCCAGAAACCGAACCGGGACAACTACTTCTGCGCCCAGACCACGTAGTCGTCCAGCAGCTGCCACACGGTCCCGGTCGCACCGAAACCGGCCTGACGCAGCGCGGCGAGCCGGAAGTCCACGGTGGTCGCCGGAGCCGAGGTCCGCGCGCCGTACCGGCGGTCCCGCTCGGCGACGTGCGGGCTGAGGGCCGGGTGGGCGCGCGCGGCGTCCCACCACGTCGCCCAGTCCTCCGCGCCGGCGGCGAACGCCACCTGCTGGGTCCGCTCGTCGTGGGCCAGCGCCACCTTCTGCAGCACCGGATCGCGGTCGTCGAACCGGAAGTGGTCGCCGTCGAGCAGCACGCCACCCGGCGTGAGCAGCGCGTGCACCCGGGCGTAGAGCCGCAGCAGCTCGTCCGGTGCCAGCCAGTGCAGCGCGGTGGTGGAGACCGCGGCCGACAGGGCGCCCAGGCCGTCAGTCCAGTGCGGGTCGAGCAGATCCACGTCGACGACGGTGACCCGCTCGCCGTACTCGGACAGCGTCTTCCTGGCGAGCGCCAGCAGCACCGGGTCGTAGTCCAGGGCGACGACGCGAGCCCGCGGGAACCGCTCGAGGACCCGGCGGGTCAGCGAACCGGGGCCGCAGCCGAGGTCGACGATCGTGGCGTCGCCGCCGACGGTCAGCTCCAGCACGTCGAGCATCGCGGTGAAGCGCTGTTCGCGGCCGGCGATGTACGCGGCCTGCTGGGCGTCCCAGCGCCGGACCAGGTCGTGCAGGTCTGCAGTCATGATGTGTACCCGAGTTTCGTGAGGCCGGCGCTGACCTTCTCCACGGCCTGCACGGTGCGGATACCGGGGTCCATGTCCGAGCCGGAGAGGATGACGTAGCGCTTGTTCTTCACCGCGGTGAGCTTGCGGGCGACCGGGTCGGACTCGAGGAACTCGATCTTCGCCGCCGCGCTGTCCCCGTCGTCGCCGCGGGTGAGGTCGGCGAGGACGAGCACGGTCGGGTCGCGGTCGAGGATGCTCTCCCAGCTGGTCTCCGGCCACAGCTGGGTGCTGTCGGCGAACGCGTTCTTCGCGCCGACCGCGCCGGTCACCAGGCCCGGGGTGCCGCAGCAGCCGGCGATGTACGGCGTCTTCGTGCCGGAGTACCACCAGGCCAGCGTGGTGTTCCTGGCGTCGACGGCCTTCGCGGCGGTGGCCATCCGCTGCGTCAGCGACGTCACCAGCGCGTCGCCGCGCTGCCGGACGTCGAACAGCGTCGCGAGGTCGTCGATCTCCCGGTACAGGTCGTCGATCGTCAGCGCCCGGCTCTGGACGGCGTCCTGCCCGGTGCATTCGCTGGACGACAGGTACGTGGGGATCTTCACCGCGTCGAACTTCGCGCGGTCGGCAACGCCCTCGGGCGTGTAGGTGTACGCGAACGTCGTGTAGACGAAGTCCGGTTCCTCCTCCAGCAGCCGCTCGAACGACGGGAAGTCCTTCGCGATCCGCGGCACGGTCTCGTTCGCGGCGGCCAGGTTCGGCAGCACCGGGTCGCTCCAGGACGCCGTGCCGGCCATCCGGTCCTGAACGCCGAGCGAGAGCAGCAGCTCCGAGGCCGGTTGGCTGATCGACACCGCGTTCTCGATCGGCCGGTCGACGCTCACCTGGCGTCCGCAGTTCGCGACGCTGAGCGGGTAGCCGGGGTCGGCGGCGGACGCGGATCCGGTGTCCTGACCGCAGGACGCAAGCAGCAGCAGGCTCGCGGCAGCCGCGAGCCCATGACGTGACGACATGGGTTCCTCAAAGATCGCGGGCCCGATCGCGAGGCCCGTTGCCGATCCGGCGTCCGGGGCGGACGCCGGTCGCCAGCAGGTCTTCGGACTCGGGTTCGTCCGGCCGCGGCGCCTTCCCAGACCCATCGGTCCAGTGGCCAGTGCCGCGGCCGTCCCCCTCACCGCTGCGCGTCAGCCCCGGAATCGCACCGGGTTCCCTGACCCACTTCGTGGGTTGACTGGCGTCGTGACGATAACAGCCGGGCCGGTCAGGCCCGGCCGCGGATCAGGTACTGCAGCTGCACCTCGTGGTTCGGGGCGACGCCGAGCCGTTGGTCCAGTTCGAGCAGCGCGGTCAGCGGGACGATCTCGACGCCACGGAGCCCGGCCTCCGCCAGCACGTCCGCGGTCTGCTGGATCGACGACGCGGCGGCCAGCGGCAACGCGTCGCGGACCGACGTGTCGTACCAGCGGCCGAAGTTCTCCCCGGAGGCATCGAGCCCGTTCGGGAACCACGTGCTGTCGACGACCGCGAGCGTTCCGCCCGGACGCAGCAGCCGGATCCAGTTCGCTACCGCGATTGCCGGCTCGCGGAGCGTCCACATAACGTACCGGTTGACGACGGCGGCGAAGCTGCCGTCGGGGAAGTCAGGGGCGACCGCGTCGCCCCGCCGGAACACCGGCGGGTTCGGCAGGCCGTCGGCGTGCCTGCGGGCGCGGTCCAGCATGCCCTCGGCCAGATCGATGCCGGTGACGCGGTGGCCCAGACTTGCCAGCGTCAGCGCGACGTGGCCGCTGCCGGTGCCGACGTCGAGCACGTCGGTGGGCGCGGGCGGCAGAGCGTCGGCCCAGATCCGCGCCCAGACCGCGGCGTCGGCCGCGAGCCGGTCGGGTTGCTGCTGGTAGTCGTCGTAGGCGGGGGCGCGTTCGGTCCAGTACTGGTTGATGCGGTCCTGCACGCTCACGCGGGCGCCCTTTCGTCGGCGGGGTGGAACAGGAGGTGGAGGTGGCCGTCGAGTTCGATCCGGCGGATCCCGATGCCGTAGACCGGCTGCAGGACGTCCGGGTCGAGGACGTCGCGCGTCGGGCCGGTCGCGACCACGCCGCCGCCGTCGCCGAGGAGGACGAGGTCGTCGCAGTAGCGGGCGGCCAGGTTGAGGTCGTGGAGCACGACGATCGCGCACGTGCCGAGGTCGCGGACGAGCTGCAGGATCTCGTGCTGGTAGCGGATGTCGAGGTGGTTGGTCGGCTCGTCGAGCAGCAGGTGGGTGGCCTGCTGCGTCAACGCGCGGGCGATGAGGACGCGTTGCCGCTCGCCGCCGGAGAGGGCCGCGAACGGGCGGGCGCCGAGGCGCGTGGCGCCGACACGTTCCAGAGCGTGGGCGGCGATCGTGTAGTCGGCGGGGCTGGTGCGCTGGAACGTCGAGAGGTGCGGGCCGCGGCCGAGCAGCACCATCTCGCCCACGGTCAGCGCGGTCTCGCCACCGGTCTCCTGGACGACGACGGCGAGGCGGCGGGCGGCCTCGCGCGGGGGGAGCGCGGCGAGGTCGTCGCCGTCGACGGTGACCCGGCCGGCCGGGCTGCGCAGCGCGCCGTAGAGCAGCCGGAGCAGCGTCGTCTTGCCGCTGCCGTTCGGTCCGATCAGGCCCAGTACGCGGCCCGGCCCGGCGTCCACGCCGACGCCGTCGAGCACGAGTTTCGCGCCGTACCGCCAGGAGAGATCCGCAGCCGTGATCATCCGAAGCGCCGCACGATCTTCTCCAGGCCGGTGATCGACAGCGGAGTCGGCGGCTCGGTGAAGTTGAACAGCTGCGTCATCACGTTCTTGCTCTTCACCGCGGTGAGCTTCTCCGCGCCGGGGAGCCCGGTGATCGCCTTCTCCACCGCGGCCGGGTCGCCGTCGCTGTAGAGCAGGATCAGCACGTCGGGGTCGCGGCCGAGCAGCTCCTCGAGCGTCACCTCGAACACGCGCTCGTCGACGTTGCCGAAGACGTTGGTGAAGCCGGCGGCCGTCAGCTGGGGGTCGGCCATACTGAGGTTGCCGTACGCGTAGGTCGTGCCGCCGCCGACCGTCGGGTAGAGCACGGCCGCGGTCCGGTCGGACGCCTGCTGGACGGTGACCCGCTTCTTGAGTGCGGCGACGGCGGCCGTCGCCTCGTCGGGCCGGTTGAAGACCGCGCCGTACGACTCCATCTGGCGGTAGATGTCGTCGAACGTCGGTTTGGTCTTCGTGGTCGCGCAGAGCGCCGGTTCCTCGAGCAACGGGATGTCGACGGCGGAGAGCGTCTCGCGGGAGAGGTTGTCGACCTCGCCGAGCACCAGGTCCGGGCGCTGGCTGATCACGACCTCCTTGGAGATCTGGAGGTGGCCGCTGGTGTCGGTCTTCTCGGTCAGCAGCGGGATCTTCGCCAGCTCGGCGAGCGTCTCGGCGTCGTAGTAGTCCTTCGGGTACTGCCCGGCCCTGGCCGTGACCCGGTCCATCACGCCGAGCTCGTGCAGGTACGGAACCGCGGCGCTCTTCAGCAGGACGACGCGCTCGGGCTCGGCGTCGAACGTCACGTCGGTGCCGCAGTTGCTGACCGTGACCGGGTAGGCGCCGTCCGCGGACGTCGTCCCGCTCTCGGCTTTTTCGCCACACGCGGCGGTCAACAGGAGCAGCGACGCAGCGATCGCGAGCGAGGTTTTGCGCATGTTCGTCCTCGGAGGTCTGTTCATCGGGCGGGGGCGGTTCGTCGGGCGGGGTGTTTCAGCCGGCGGGAGGGTCAGCCGGAAGCGGCGTGGAAGCGGCGGATCAGCACGAGCAGGAAGGGCGCGCCGAGCAGGGAGGTGATGATGCCGATCGGGATCTCCTGGGGCTGGAGCAACACCCGGGAGACGACGTCGGCCCAGATCAGCAGCGCCGCGCCGAGCAGCGCGGCGACCGGGACGACGCGCACGTGGGTCGCGCCGACGAGGCGGCGGGCGAGGTGTGGGACCACCAGGCCGACGAACCCGATGCTGCCGGAGGCCGACACCAGCACACCGACGCACAGCGCGACGACGACCAGCAGCGCCATCCGGAAGCGCTCCGGGGACACGCCCAGCGTGTGGGCGGTCTCGTCGCCGATGGCGAGCGAGTCGAGGCGGCGGCCCCAGATCGTCAGCAGGATCGTCGTGCTGACGATGACAATCGCGACGACGGCCAGCGGAGCGTCCCACTGCGCCAGGCTGAGCGAGCCCAGCAGCCAGAACATCACCGACCGCGCACCCTCGGCGGATCCCGACGCGAAGATCAGGAAGCTCGTCGCGGCGTAGAGCGCGTAGCCGACCGCGACGCCCGCCAGCAGCAGCCGCAGTGAGGTGATCCGCCCGCCGCTGCGGGCGAGGAAGAACACCAGCAGCGACGCGGCGAGCGCACCCAGGAACGCGCTGAGCGGCAGCGCGTGTTCGCCGAACCCGGCGCCGAAGCCGAACAGGATCGCTGCGGCGGCGCCGCTGGAGGCGCCGGAGTTGACTCCGAGCAGGTACGGGTCGGCGAGGACGTTGCGCACCATCGCTTGCAAGGCGACGCCACAGACCGCGAGCCCGGCGCCGACCAGCGCACCGAGCAGCACGCGGGGGAGCCGGACCTGCCAGACGATCGCGTCGTCCGGCGCGGCCCAGGTCACGTCGCCGGGCCATCCGATCAGGTGGTGACCGATGATCCGGGCGACCGTGGTGGGCGCGATGCCGACCGCGCCGGACCCGACCGCGGCCACGATCGAGCCGATCAGCACCGCGGTCAGCGCGACGAGCCAGAGCGTTGTGCGGCGGCGGCGGGCGTCCACGCCGAGGGCGTCCGTTTTCTGCCGTTCCACCACGAGTCCGGACGTCAAGACTTTCCCTTCGCCAGCAGTCTGCTGTTGCAAACTACTTGCAATAGATGCGACGAGGGAAGGGGGCCCTGCGAGGAGAGACGCGCGCCACGGCGACGTCGAGCGTGGGGCTCCGGCGAGGGCGCGCGGACGTCGTCGTGCCCGGTCGCGAGCGGCAGCAGCGGCGGCGGCAGCGGTCGCGTGTAGCGAAGCGCCGTGATGACCGCGGTCGGTGAATTGCTCGCTGGCGGCGGCCACGATCGCCTCGCGCTAGCCGCTGGGCGCACGCCGGGATCCCTCTGGATTTCGTCAAGGCTCGAGGTCACCACTGGTCGTCGAGTTCAGCGACTCGGCGGCGAAGTGCGCGGGCGTCGTGCCGAGGCAGTGCATGGACGACGATGTGCAGGATGCGGCGTAGCTCGATTGGGTCGGGGCAGCAGGCGAGGACGCCGCAGCCGTCTGCCGGGTCGAATAGCCGGTGGTACGGGTCACGAAGGAACTGAGCCCATGCGTCGAGGGCTTCTCGTGCCGCGCCGGGCCAGAGCCGGGTTCGTTCGAGTTGCGCGATCGCGGCGCGGCCGGGTGGGCTGAGGCCGGGGATGGTGGGGACGGGTTCGTGAAGGCGGCGGTGTGCGGCGCGTACTCGCGCCGGTGACCTACGCGCCATTGCCCTTTCGGGTAGCCGCCATGGGGCCATCGTCGCATGAGCTCGGCCAGTCTGGCCTGATCCTTGGGCAGCGGCCTGCCGTGCAGCTGCTTCCCCGCTTGGGCTCAACACGGTCGCGTAAGGACCGTCCTCCCCGACGTACTGAACTCACGTCCGACTCTCTCCCGCGTCCCCGGGAACAGGATGGGGTCGCCGGTCAGGGAACGGGCTGATGGGCATGCCTGAGTGCCGGGCGGCGGGGGTGCCGCCCGGCTGTTTCGGCTGTTGGGGTCGCTAGTCGGGTGGGTCGAGGATGGTGCCGTCGGGTCGGCGGATGGTGAGTTCTCGTCCGTCGAGTTGGAGGGTCCAGCCTTCGTCGTGGACGCGGTGGTGATGAAAACCGCACAGGAGGATGAGGTTGTTCATGTCGGTTGGTCCGCCGTGGGTCCAGGGGATGATGTGGTGGGCTTGGGTCCAGTGGGGTGGGCGGGT